>CALKXH010000092.1 GCA_938005675.1 uncultured Anaerolineae bacterium | reverse complement strand
TCGACGCTTTGCGTGCTGCTCCAGCGGCGCTCCACTGCGCGCACGCTCAGACCGATGCCCGCTCGCGGCGTGCTATCCCAGTTGACGGCGATCAGGTTGATGTTTTGAGCCTGCTCAGCCGCCCCAACGTAATTTTCAGAGGCGGCGCCGATGTAGAACGTCCCCTGATGCACCACGACGCTCGCCCGCGCGGCGATCAGCTGATCGCTCTCGTCGATCACGCGCGCCTCAAGGATGAATTGCTTGCTCTGCTTAGCATCGGCGAGGTCGGCGGGGACTTCGATCACGAAGCGCCCGAAGGCATCGGTGCGCCCGACGCCGCCCGTGACCGATTCGCCGTATCTGCCGTCGTAGAAGCTGGGCGCGCCTTCATCCTCGTTGAAGTCGATGAAGTCGTAGCGCCCTGTGCCGCTGTAGCGGAAGAAGTAATTTTCAGTGTAGAGCGACCACTCCACTTTGGCGTTGCTCACGCCGCCGCCGAAGAAGTAGGTGCTCTCTACGGTCGCTTTGATAGTCTCGCCTTGCACGACTTCGGGCTTTTCGGGCGTGACGTTGACCTGAAACTCCGGCACGCGGTACTGCGCCACATCCACCCCGCGCGAGAAAGTCGGACCGCGCCAAGAGGCAGTATCTGTGCCTGTGAAGCCGGGGCGCGCGATGATGCGATAGTAGCCCAGCGGCGCCTCCTCGGAGGTGGTGAAGGTATCGGCGAAGCTGCCGAAGGGCGTCAGTGGCAACTCTTTCAGGTAGAGGCGCCGCTCGCGGCTATCGATGATCTCGACCGAGACCGTCTTGAGGTCGCTGAGGGTGTACTGCATATCGTCTTTGGCGCGCAGGATGCCGCGGAAGTGGATCGGCTGACCGGGACGGTAGAGCGAGCGATCCGTGTAGAGGTAGACGCTCAGCTGATCGGGATAGTACTCAGTGGGCTGATTGAAGTACCACGCCGCAATGCCATCTGACCAGTACATATCGGCGTAGCCGAAATGATCGGGCGTCTCGACTAAGACCGTGACGCGGTCATAGAGCGACTCAAGGGGCTGCGGCAGCTCGAAGAGGGCGATGCCGTCAGCATCGGTGCGAGCAGTCAGCATCGGTCTGAAGTTCTCAGCCTCCATCGAGAGCTGGACGGGCAGATTCGGCACAGGCGCGCCGCTCTGCAGGTCGGTCACCCACGCCATCAGCGTCCGCTCGGAGAGCTTGAGGGTCAGGTTGACGGTGGCGACCAACATGTTCTCGGTGAAGTAGTAGCCCGCCTGCGGCGAATGCACTGCCAAGCGGTACAAGCCGGGCTTGAGCGGCTGCGCGTTGGGATCGTAGGGCTTGAGCGGCGTGCGCGGCAAGTTGACCACGCGGCTGCTGCTGCCTTCGATGCCGATGAAATATTGGCGGGCGTCGCCTTCAGCCACCCAGCCTGAGCGCCCGACTCCGCCGACCATCTCGACGCGATACCACAAGTAACCGTCGGCGCAGGTCGGACCGCCGATGACGTTCAGGCGCGTGTTGATGGACAACTCGCGGACGACGCGCGCTGAGAGGCTCGGCTCGGCGCGCATCCGTAGCGGAGTGGGATCGTCGGGCAGGACGATAGCCGTCTCGCCGGGGATCAGGCGGCTGGGCGGAGCGCCGGGGCAATCGGGCGCGCTGAAAGCTGTGTTCACGCCCTCGCTGAGCGTGATGAGGTCGTAGCGCAGCACGTTGCGCGGATTTTCCACTTGCACCGCCCACGTGCGCAGCCGCTCTCCGCTGAGGGGTGGGTTGCTATAGCGCCTGAGCGAGGGCGCGACGCGGCTGGGCAGGCGGTAGAGCGCGAAGTTGATCGTCTCAAGGTTGCGGTGTGTGGAGAAGGCGCGCGTCTGGGCGTTGTAGGCGCTGTACAGCCCGATGTCGTTGAAGCCGGTGCGCAGCGTCAGCTCAGGGTCATAGTCATCGGTTGACCAGCGGAAGATCAGCGTTGTGCCGTCCTCAGCGAGCTCGTAAAGGCGCGCGTTCGGCTTGATCTCGAGCGGCGTGCCGTAGATATCGGTCAAGCCTCGCGTATCCAGCATCAGGGTGTAGCGCGTGTCGGGCTCATGGCTGAAGCCGTAGACGAAGTAGTTGCCGTTGGGACTGCTGTAGTTCTCGAAGAACAGCTTCGGCTCCGGCATGACGCGGATGCGATCCTTGAAGTTCTCAAGGTTCATTGGGGCGCTGAACTCGATGCTGAAACCTGAAGCGCGCACGCCGAAGCGGTTATGTTCGGGCGTCGTGGCGAGGATCGACGGCTTTTGCACCGTGCGGAAGCTCAGCCGACCGTCCTCTGAGAGCGGCGCGCCCGTCTGACTCAGGAATTTATCGCGCTCAAGGATGGCGGAGTAGGTGGCGTCGTAGTCCAGCAGCGTTTTGGGCTTGAACTTGAAGGTGCGCCCGTCCTCGCTGACGCTCTCCAGCGCCATCTCGACTGTCCCGTTCGGTCCGTTCAGGGCGAAGTTCGCCTCGACTTGGGCGCGATCCATCGGCTGGCTGAAGACGAGCGTGACGGTGGCGTCGCGGCGCACGCCGCGCTCGCGCTGGCTGGGCAGGGTCTCGATCAGGCGCGGCGAGATGGTGTTGAAGGTGACCGAGACGTCCTCTGGCAGCACGGCGCCGCTGACATCTCGCAGACCGGCTGGCACGGTGACGGTATAGCGCGTTCCGCCGCGCAGATTTCGCGCCTTGAACTGATAGATCGAGGTGCTGACCCACTCGCCGCTGCCTTCGATGGGCGGCTCAGCCTTGAAGGGCGGCGGCAGCGCTTTCATCTCTTCAAGGCTCAGCAGCGGCACGACCGGGCGATTGAAGATCAGGCTGATGGTGGCGTCCGCCTCGATGCCGCTGCTGTTATTGGCGGGGATGATCTGGACGACTTCGAGGAAGCCGACGGTCTGGAGGCGCATGGTGAAAGCGTCGCGCATCGGGACGTTGGTGAGGCTGCGCGCCTCCGCCCCGACGGTCAGCGTATAAGTCGTGGCGCGCTCCAAGTTGGCAGGCTTGAATTGGACGGTCGCCTCATCAAGCCAATCGAACGTCCCGCGCAGGGCGGGCTGGGTGCGGATGGCGCGCTCGGTGCTGGCGCGATCCATCGCCTGATTGAAAAAGATGGTGACCGTGCCATCTAGGGGCAACTCTTCGCCGCGCAGCGGGATCGTGTCGATCACGGCGGGCGGCGGCTGATCGTCGGCGCTGCGGACGCTTGGCGCGCTCGCCAGAGCGCCCAAGATCACGCTGAGGATCAAGGCTAGGGCGAGGAATCTTCGCATAACGCAATCTCTCCCTGATTACATAGCTCACCTCCCAGTGTAAGCCTAAATCGGGCTACGCTCAAGCATTGCCTGTGTGACGTCTGCCCTACGCCGCTGAGGATGACCTCAGCGTGCACATCGGCGATGGACTGAGCAGTGCTGCCCAGCCGCCAAAGCCGTCGTTTTTGCCATCCTCAGCTTGACATGCGTTACAATCTTAAATGGGGTGGTCACAAGGAGCAGCGAGATGTTGGCGCATATTCTTTCGGGCGCTGTCTACGGCATCGATGGCGTGAAGATCACAGTTGAGGTCGATTACAATCCGCGCAGCATGGCGAGCTTCACCATCGTGGGCTTGCCCGGCACAGCCGTACAGGAGAGCCGTGAGCGCGTGCGCGCCGCCATCAAGAACATCGGCTGCGAGTTCCCTATGAAGCGCTTCACGGTCAACCTCGCGCCCGCCGATATCCGCAAGGAAGGACCCGCCTTCGACTTGCCGATAGCCATCGGCGTTCTGGTGGCGACCGAACAACTGCGCGCCGATCAGGTGGCGGGCGCCATGTTCATCGGCGAGTTGGCGCTCGATGGCAAGCTGCGGCACGTCTGCGGCGCGATCAATCTGGCGATCTTAGCGAAGCAAGAGGGCTGCCACACGCTCTACGTGCCTGAGGAAGACGCGCCTGAGGCGGCGCAGATCGAGGGCATCGACGTCATCCCCGTCGCCTCGCTCGGTCACTTGGTGGAGCATCTCTTCGGAATGCGCCCGATCCCGCCCTTTGATCGCAGCCGACTGCCCCGCGAGCCGTACATCCCCGTTGAGCGCGTCGTCGATTTCGCCCAGATCAAGGGGCAGGAGCACGTCAAACGGGCGATGGAGGTGGCAGCCGCCGGCAATCACAACATCCTGCTGGTCGGACCGCCCGGCGCCGGCAAGACTCTGATCGCCCGCGCTTTGGCGGGCATTTTGCCGCCGCTCACGCCTGAGGAGTCGCTCGAGATCACGCGCATTTACAGCGTCGCCGACCTGTTGCCCGCCGATCGACGCATGGCGCGCCGCCGTCCCTTTCGCGCGCCGCACTACACCATCAGTCAGGCGGGCTTGGTCGGGGGCGGCAGCACGCCGCGACCCGGCGAGCTGACCCTCGCCCATCGCGGCGTGCTGTACCTCGATGAGCTGGTCGAGTTCGGACACAAGCTCGAAGTGCTGCGCCAGCCACTTGAGGATAAGATCGTCACCATCAGCCGCGCCAACGGCTCGCTGACCTTCCCCGCTAACGTCATGCTGGTCGCCAGCATGAATCCGTGCCCGTGCGGCTACTACGGCGACTCAGTTCAGCCCTGCACCTGTGGCGAGGCAGCGGTGCGCCGCTACCAACAGCGCCTCAGCGGTCCGATCCTAGACCGCTTCGATATCCATCTGGATGTGCGCCGCGTCGATTACCATAAGTTGGTCTCGACGGAGCTGGCTGAGTCTTCCGCCACCGTTCAGGCGCGCGTGACCGCCGCCCGCGAGCGCCAATTGGCGCGCTACCGCGACTTTCCGCACCTCCGCGCCAATAGCGACCTGACCGCCAGCGAGATCGATCAGTTCTGCGCGCTGCCCGAGGATGCCGCCACCCTGCTGCACAACGCCATGCGCCGCCTCAGCCTGAGCGCCCGCGCCTACCATCGTGTGCTAAAATTGAGTCGTACCATTGCCGACCTAGAAGGCGCCGAGTCGATCACGCTGACGCACGTGGCGGAGGCAATCCAGTATCGCTCGCGCCTGATGACCGCCTTGCAAGGCTAGAACGCAGTATGACCGAGACCTCCAACGCTGAAGCGCTCAGCGGCGCAGCGCGCGCCGCCGCCGTCCGAGATATTTTCAGGCGCATCGCGCCCCGCTACGACCTGATGAACCGCGTCATGACCTTCGGCATGGATCGCCGTTGGCGACGCTTCGCCATTCGGCAGGCGCACCTGCCCAAAGACGGCAAGCTGCTCGATATTGCCACCGGCACCGGCGACCTCGCCTTCGAGGCTTTGGCGCAAGCCCCGCGCCTGACCGCCATTGGCGCTGATTTCGTGCCACAGATCATGCAAGTGGGCAGAGACCGTCCGAACGGCGGGCGTGTGCGCTGGCTGGCCGCCGATGCCCTCAACTTGCCCTTCCCCGCCGAGACCTTCGACGCCGTCACGCACGGCTTCCTCGTCCGCAATGTGATCGACATCCCGCGCGCCTTCAGGGAGCAGTGGCGAGTCCTCAAGCGCGGCGGCTACATGGTCTGCCTCGATACCACGCCGCCGCCGCCCAATCTCTTGCGCCCGATCCTGCTCTTTTACCTGCAAAAGATAATTCCCCTTATCGGAACAATCCTGACCGGGCAGCGCGATGCCTACACTTACCTGCCCAACTCCACCCTCGGCTTCAAGACTCCGCAAGAGCTCGCCGCCTTGATGAGCGAGGCGGGCTTCGTGGAGGTCGGCTATCGGCGCTTCATGTTCGGCACGATTGCCGTGCATTGGGCGCGCAAACCGATCTAGAGCAGACGCGCCGAATTCTCCTTCAGAAAGGCGATCACGCGCCGATCGGCGCGGCTGATCGCCAGCTGATCGCTCGCTTCGAGGGCGATCCACGCCCAGTCGGCGTAGCCGAGCGCGCGCGGCTCGCCGCCTTGCAGCTGACAAGCGTAGACGTGCAGCGCGATCTTGAAGTGCGTGAAGGCGTGCTGCACCTTGAGCAGCTGCGCCCCCACGCCGATCTCCAGCGCCAATTTCTCGCGCAGGGCGCGCTTGAGCGCTGCCTCAAGCGGCTCGTCTTCGCGCGCGCGCCCTTGCGGGAACTCCCACAGCCCGCCCAACAGCCCCTCCAGCGGACGCCGCGCCATGAGCAGCGCGCCTGAGTCATCGCGCAGGAGGGCAGCGGCGACGGCGTAGTGCGGAGTCGGCGGCTTGGGCTGCTTGACGGGGCGCGCCGCTTGCGTGCCTGCAGCCCGCGCGCGGCAGAAGGCGCTCACCGGACACGCCTCGCAGCGCGGCGCGCGCGGCGTGCAGATTTCCCGCCCCAAATCCATCAGGGCTTGCGTATAGGCGGCGGCTGCGCCGCGCGGCGCAGCTTGCGCCATGCGCTCGGCGAGCTGCCACAGCGCCCGCCGCCCCTCGCCGCTTTGCACAGGGACGGCGTAATCGTACAGGCGCGCCAAGACGCGCATCACGTTGCCATCCACGGCGGCGGCGGGCTGCCCGAAGGCGATGCTGGCGATGGCGCCCGCCGTATAGCGCCCGACGCCCGCCAATTTCCGCAGCGCCTCCGCGCTTTGCGGCAAGACCCCGCCGTGCTCCGCGACGAGGCGCTGCGCCGCCCGATGCAGATTGCGCGCGCGGCTGTAGTAGCCCAAGCCCTCCCACAGCTTCAGGACGCGCTCTAAGGGCGCTTCAGCCAGCGCCTGCACAGTCGGAAAGGCGCTCAGGAAGCGCTCGTAATAGGGCAGGACGGTCGCCACTTGAGTCTGTTGGAGCATCACCTCCGCCAGCCAGACCTGATACGGATCGCGCGCCCGCCGCCACGGCAGATCGGGCGCGTTGCGCGCGTACCACGCCAAGAGCGCCTCGTAGAATGCCTCAGGCGGCGCTTCCATGCCCCGATTCCTTGCGGATCGCCCCGACCAGATGCACCGGCGGCGTGATCTGAGCGAGGCGGCAACTCAGGCGGAACAGCCACGGCGTGAAGGCGAGGTAGCTCGGATCGGGGACGCGCTGCAGCTGATCGAGCGCCCCGCCCGCCCGCTCCGCCAAGCGCGCCAAGCGCTGCGCGGTATTGGCGCGATAGTAGACTGCGAACGTATCCGCCTCCGCCCGCCCGTACAGACGTGGCACCAGATAGCTCTGCAACGGACGCAGCAGCCGATTCAGGATCGCCACGAGGCTCGTGGCGTTCGGCGTGAGGAAGATCAGCTGCCCTTCGGGCTTCAGGACGCGCATGAACTCGCGGAACGTCTGTTCGGGCGCCGCGAGGTGCTCAAACAGCCAGCTGCACAGCAGCAGATCGAAGCTGGCGGCTGGGAAAGGCAACGCCT
Organism: uncultured Anaerolineae bacterium; assembly: GCA_938005675.1. Taxonomy (GTDB): domain Bacteria; phylum Chloroflexota; class Anaerolineae; order Aggregatilineales; family UBA2796; genus CP2-2F. The sequence continues at coordinate 810 of CALKXH010000092.1, read as the reverse complement.
CGGCGCGGGCGACCGCGCGCGGCAAATTCGGCAGGCGATGCGCCCGCAGCGAGGCGAGATCGGGATCGACGCCGACGGGGAAGGCGACCGCCTCGCCCAGCTGCTCTAGGACGCCGCCCCGCCCGCAGCCGACGTCTAAGACGGCGCTTTGCGGGCGCAGCGCCGCCCGAATCAGCCCCTCGTAGACCTCCGTAGCCGGCTGCCAGCTCGGATGCCGCCTGCGATACTCAGCGCGGTAACGATTCTGTTTCTCTAGCGAGAGTGCCATACGCTCTAGCGCCTTTGGCGGCTTGCACAAGCTTTGATCCTAGCGCGGGCGGGCAACCTGTGCAAAACTATCTGGAAACTTTTGTAGCGTTGCTGAGGGAGCGCGCCGTGACCAGGAGCTTTTACGACCAATACAAGCGCCACTTCGATAAATTTTACGCCAAGCGCCAAACCGACCTCGCCCAAGGCGCCGCCCACGAGCTGCACCTGCGCGAGGCGTTCATCGATCTCTTGGAGCCCATCGCCAAAGATCGCGGCTGGAAGCTCTTCCGTGAGCGGGTGCTGCCCAACCGCAAGCGCCCCGACCTCACCTTTGAGCAGAACGCCATCCCGCGCGGCTACTACGAGGCGAAAGACTCTAACGACGACCTCGACCGCGAGATCGAGCGCAAATTCGGCCTCGGCTACCCCAAATTCAACATCCTCTTTGAGGATACCCGCCAAGCCGTGCTGATCCAAGATGGCAGGGAGGCGCTGCGCGCCTCGCTCGCCCCCGACCGCCGCCTTGAGCTCGCCCGCCTCTTGGAGATGTTCTTCAGTTAC
>CALKXH010000091.1 GCA_938005675.1 uncultured Anaerolineae bacterium | reverse complement strand
GGCGGCAATTGAGCTCAGATAAGGCGCGGATAAGTTTTTGAGCGTTGTAAAGCAAAGGTGTGTAAACTATCCGAAAGCGAGTTTAGCGGAGCTTCTTCTCATTGGTACGTAAACTTGCCCTCGCGGTTGGCTTGCTCCTAGCCGCGACGCTCCTCCTGAGCGGCGCGCCGTCGCGCACCTCGGCGCAGACGCCCGGCGGCGTCTCGCTCAGCCTAGAGGTCGGCTATGACGGCTATTTCCGCGTCAATCAGTGGACGCCCCTGCGCATCACTGCCAGCAACGATGGCGCCGATATCGTCGGCACGTTGCGCGTGACCGCCTCCGACGCCATCAACCAGCCGACCGACGCCTATGCCATCACCCTCGAACTGCCGCGCCAATCCCGCAAGCAGCTGTTCGTCTACGTGCCGCTGGGCGCGCAGGCGCAGCAGGTGCGCCTTGAGCTGGTCACGGCGGAGCGCATCGTGGCGATGCTCACGCGCGATGTGCGCCCGACCCGTCCCAACGACGTCCTGTTCGCCGTCATCACCGAGTCGCCGCGCGGCGGCGTGGACTTGCGCAACTTCCGCAGCGGCATGGGCGATGCTTTCCAAGCCAATTGGCGCGTGGAGAACGTGCCGCGTCTGGCTGAGGCGCTGCGCGGGCTAGACGCCCTGATCCTGACCGACGCCGATACGGGTCTGCTCAGCTTCGAGCAGCGCCGCGCCATCGAGGACTGGGTGCTGGCGGGCGGTCACCTGATCGTGACCGGCGGTCCCAACTGGCAAAAGACCCAAGCCGCGGTCACGCGTCTGCTGCCTATGCAGCCGAGCGGCACCCTCACGCTGACCTCGCTGCCGAGCGTGGCTGCCTTCGCCGGGCTCTCCGACCCGCTCAAAGCGCCCGACGGCAGCCCGATCATCGTGGCGGAGGGCGTGCTATTGCCCGACGCCCAAGTCCTGATCGCCGAGAGCGGGACGCCGATCCTCGTGCGGCGGACGCTGGGCGGCGGCAAGGTCGATTACCTGAGCGTCGATCCGAGCTTAGAGCCGTTCCCCTCGTGGGTCAATCGCGGGCAGTTCTGGTTCACCCTGCTGACGACGGGGAGTCTGCGCCCCAGCTGGGCAAACGGCATCGTCAACGTCGATCAGGCCATTGTGGCGGCGGATTTCATCAAGGGGCTGCGCCTGCCGGATGTGCTGCAGCTGGGGCTGTTCCTGTTGGCGTACGTGGCGGTCATCGGTCCGCTGAATTACCTGATCTTGCGCCAACTCAAGCGCCCTGAATGGGCGTGGCTGACTATTCCGATAATTGTTCTTATCACGAGCGTCCTCTACTACGTGACCGGCTTCAATCTGCGCGGCACACAGGCGACCCTCAATCGGATGGCGGTCGTGCAGGTCTGGCCGGATAGCTCGCGCGCTCAAGTCGATGGCGTGGTGGGCGTCTTGGCGCCGCGACGGGGCGTCTACAGCCTGACGGCGGGCGAAGGCATGACCTTGCGCGCCCTCAGCAGCGAGACTTTCGGGAACATCGGCATCCCGCGCAACCTGACCATCTACGAAGATGGCGTCTACACCGCGCGCGACTTCCCCCTCGACGCCGGCACCACGCAACCCTTCGCCGTCAGCGGCTACACCGACGTAACGCCCATCCAAGGCGAGGCGATCTTGCAGCTGGCGAGCGGCAACCTCGTGCCCAGCCTCGATACGCAGACCGCTAACGTGCGCATTCAGGTCAACTTCACCAACACCAGCGGCATCACCCTCAACGACGCTATGCTCTTAGCGGCGGGCGGGACGCGCGCGCTTGGCACGGTGGCGGCGGGCGAGTCGCGCAGCGTGCAGCTGGACGTCAACCCGCGCCAATCGCCGCCGATCAGCATGGGCAGCAACACCTTCATGAGCGCGCCCCTGCCGCGCGGCGTGCGCTTCAGCGGCGTGCGCAGCGGCACGGTCTTCGATATCATGGGGACGAATTACATCTACGGGCAGGCGTTCTACAGCGGACGCGGCTTCGAGAATACCGAGCAGCGCCAAGAGCTATGGCGGCGGCAATCCTTCCTGGAGGCGATGATCGCCGACCGAGAGCCGAGCGGCGGGCGCGGCACGAACGTCTATCTGGTCGGCTGGGCGAACAGCTCGCCCTTGGAGCTGCGCTTGGAGGGCGCCGCCTTCACCACTGAGGACACCACGCTCTACATCTTCCAGCTGCCCACGCGCGTCCAGAGCCTCTCCAGCAACGGCGTGGTGGAGCTGCCCAGCGCCTACTTGATGTGGGCGGTCACAGAGGCGAGCCAACGCCGCGACGCCGCGCCCTACGAGCTGTTCCTGCAGCCCGCCGAGAGCGCCATCTTCCGCTACGTGCCGATGCCGCTCTTGCGTCTGAGCGAGGTGCAAGAGCTGCGCCTGTTCGTCAAGCCGGGCAACAGCTACAGCGTCGGCAGGGGGCGAGTCTCGCTGTGGGATTGGCAAGCCGCCGACTGGGCGCCCATTGACGTCAGCAACGTGGTGGTGCGCCTGACCGACCGTCCGTGGCGCTTCGTCGGACCGCAAAACGCCGTCGAGTTGCGCGTGGAGGTGCCGAGCGACTCGGCGACGGTGCATTTCGAGCGCATCGATCTAACGCTTTACGGGCGCTTGCAGGGCGCCCGCCAATGAAATCGCATTTGAAGTGCTGAGAGGCTGTGTATGTCTGAGCAGATGCCCGAATCTTTCGAAGGCGGCGTGCCGCTCAGCGCGCCTGAGGCGCCGATCGCGCCCGCCATCGATGAGTCCGATCTGATCGTCGAGACGCGCGGGCTGGTCAAGCGCTACGGCAAGCTGACCGCCGTCAACGATCTCTCGCTGAGCGTGCCGCGCGGCGCCATCTACGGTTTTGTAGGTCCGAACGGCGCCGGCAAGACCAGCACCATGCGCATCCTGACCACGCTGATGCTCCCGACCGCCGGTCAGGCGTACGTGGCGGGCTACGAGGTCACCAAGCAGCCGCGCGCCGTGCGCCGCGTGATCGGCTACATGCCCGATTACTTCGGCGTCTATGACGATATGAAGGTCTGGGAGTACCTCGATTTCTTCGCCGCCTGCTACGAAATTCCAGAGAGCAGCCGCCCGCGCATGATCGCCGACCTGCTCGATCTGGTCGACCTGAGCCACAGGCGCGACGACATGGTCGATAAGCTCTCGCGCGGCATGAAACAGCGCCTGTGCTTGGCGCGCACGCTCGTCCACGATCCGCAGGTGCTGATCCTCGATGAGCCCGCCAGCGGACTCGATCCGCGCGCCCGCGTCGAAATCCGCGAGCTGATGGTCGAGCTGGCGCGCATGGGCAAGACCATCTTCTTCTCCTCGCACATCCTGGCGGACGTGGCGGAGATTTGTACGCACATCGGCATTGTGGAGGCGGGGCGCATGGTCATGCAGGGCAGCATGGAGTCGATCCGACGGCAGCTCTCGCCGCACCGCGAGGCAATCGTCACCCTGCTCGACCGCCTCGAAGACGCCAAGAGCGCCCTGAGCGGCGTGCAGGGCGTCCTCGCAGTGACCGTCCTGCCCGACGAGGGCGGGCGCAAGCGCTTGCGCGTCACCTTCGATGGCGAGGACGCGCTGCTCTCAGCGATGGTGCAGACCCTAGCCGCGCAAGGCATCCCGGTCTTGAACTTCAGCGAGCAGGCGCAAGACCTTGAATCGGTCTTCATGAAAGTCACCAAAGGGATCGTCTCATGATCGAAGCGGAGGCGTTCGCGCGGCGGCGCGGCGGTTGGTTCAAGAATCCGGTCATCCTCAAGGAGCTGCGCGGCAGGATGCGCGGCGCGCGCGCCTTCGCCGTGCTCTCGGTCTATCTGCTGCTGATGGTCGGCTTTGCGCTGCTGCTGTACGTGCTTGCCAGCGCCTCGCAAGACGTCTTCGGCTTCACCTCCGGCGGGCAGATCGGGCGCACGCTCTTCACCGGCATCATCGGCATCCAGCTCTTCTTGGTGACCTTCATCGCGCCCGCTTTCACCGCCAGCGCCATCAGCGGCGAGCGCGAACGCCAGACCTACGATCTGCTCAAGACCACGCTCCTGCCGGCGCACAGCTTGGTGATCGGCAAGCTCCTCTCGGCGCTCTCGTACGTCTTTCTGCTCTTGATCGCCGCCGTCCCGCTGCAGAGCATCGCCTTCCTGTTCGGCGGCGTGACGGAGCTGGAAGTCGTCCTCGCCTTCGTGATCCTGAGCGTGACGACCATCACGCTGGGCAGCACGGGATTGTATTTTTCGGCGGCGCGGACGCGCACCCTCTCGGCGAACGTCACCACCTACAGCGTGACGCTCTTGATCACCGTCGGCTTGCCGATGCTGATCTTCATCCTGATCGCGCTCTTCAGCAGCTTGCTGGGCGCCCGCCAAGCCGATATCGCCGTCGAGGTGCAGGTGCTGCTGCTCTACGGCTTGTTGGCGCTCTCAGCGACCAATCCGTTGGTGGCGGCGTTCCTGACTCAGTACTGGCTGCTCAACAAGCAGAGCGCCTTCGTGTTCTACGAGACGATCACCAGCACGACGGGCATCATCCAAGTGCCGCTGATCTCGCCGTGGATTGTGTTCAGCGCCGTCTACCTGTTGATCGCGCTGATTCTCGTCATCCGCACGGTGCGGCGCGTGCGGCGCATCGAGAACTAGGGCGCCGCGCCCTTTTCAAACAAAGTTTAGTCATGAGGCACGGACAATGACCGATCACAGGCAGACAGTCAACGACAAGCAGGTGCAGCAAAGCTTGCTGCGCGCCATCGGGCGCTGGGAGCGTCGCTTGCGCCTGACTCAGACGGCGGTGTGGCTGCCGCGCGGCGCGCTTTTGGGCATTGGGGTTGGCATTTTGGTCGCGCTGGCGGCGCGGCTGCGTCCGTGGCTGCTGCCTGAACAAGTCGCGGCGTTGGCGGGCTTGGCAGTCGTCTTGGGGATGCTCTTGGCGGTGGTGGGCGTGTGGGTGTATCCGCGCAGCCCGCTGGCGGCAGCCCGCCTCTTCGACCGACTCTTCGGCTTGCGCGAGCGCACCAGCACCGCCCTCGAACTAGCGACGCGCGCCATCCCCGCCCCGCCGACCTTCAGCGCCCTGCAAACTGAGGATGCCGTGCGGCACGCCGCGCAGGTGCAGCCGCGCCATTTCCTGCCGATCAGGCTGCGCCGCAACGAGCTGCTGGCGACTCTAGCGCTAGGGGCGCTTTTGGCGGCGCTGCTGCTGATCGCCAACCCGCAAGCGGAGCTGATCGCCCAACAGACCGCCCTGCAGAGCGCCGTCGAGGAGCAGATCGAGCGCGTCGAGGCGATCAAGCGCGATATCGCGGCGAATCCTGACCTCTCTGAGGCGGAGAAGCAGGCGCTCAGCCAAATTCTGCAGGATTTGCAGGAGAAGCTCTCGCAGCCGAACCTGACTCAGCCTGAGGCGGTGGCGCAGCTCTCGCAGGCGGCGCAGCTGATGAACAGCGCGCGCCAGCAGCTGACCGAGCAAGAGCGCAGCGCCCTGCGCGCCGCTGCCCAAGCGCTCAGCCAAAGCCAACCGACGCAGGGCTTTGGGCAGGCGCTGCAGAACGGCAACCTGGGCGACGCCGCCAATCAGCTGCAGAGCCTCTCCCGTCGCGTCGAGAGCGGTCAGCTGACCCAAGAGCAGCTTGAGAGCATGGCGGAGTCGCTCCAGCAAGCCGCTCAAGCGCTGCAGCAGGTCAATCCGGCGGCGGCTGAGGCGCTCCAACGCGCCGCTGAGGCGCTCCGTCAAGGCAATCTCCAAGAGGCGGCTGAGGCGCTCCAAGAGGCGGCGCAAGCCCTGCAAGCGCAGCAGAATCAGATGGCGCAATCGCCCCTGACTCAGGCGGCGCAGCAAGCCGCCCAGCAATTGGCGCAAGGCGGCAATCAGGTGGCGCAAATCGGGCAGCAGAGCGCGCAAACTGGGCAACAAGGCGCGCAAACTGGTCAGCAGGGCGGGCAACAGAGCCAGCGAGGGACGCAAGCGGGTCAGCAGGGCGCGCAAATGGGTCAGTCGGGCGCCCAGTCCGCTCAGCAGGGCGCGCAAGCCGCTCAGCAGGGCGCTCAGATGGGACAGGGCGCTCAGGGCGCTGAAGGCGGCGCGAGCGGCGCGCAAGGCGCTCAGGCGGGCGTGCAAGGCGGCGGCGTCGAAGGCGACGAGACGGGCGTGCAGGGCGCTCAGAGCGCCGGCACGGGCAGCGGCGGCGCCGGCGAAGATACGACCGAAGGCACGCTCGCCAGCGGGCAACCCGTCCAGACGGGCGGCGGGGGCGACGGCGCGCTGGGCGATAACGAGTTCATCTACGCGCCGACCTTCATCGGCGGCGAGGGCGGCGAGAGCGTCAATCCGCGCAGCGGGCGCGGCAGCGAGGACGATCTGATCGAGACGGGCGAGTTCAGCCAGAATCCGACGGGCGAGTCGCGCTTGCCGATCCGCGAGGCAGTCCGACGGGCGGCGGGCGGAGTCGATCAGGCGCTGGAGAACGAGCGCGTGCCGCCCGCCTTGCGCGGCTTCATCCGCCAATACTTCACCGATCTGCAGCGTTGAGACGTGCCATCGCGCTTTGGGCGGCGCTGGTGAGCTTGGCGGCGTGCCAAGCCGCCGCGCCGCCCACCCCGACCCCCACTCAGCCGCCTCCGCCGCCCTCGCCTGCGGCGGACGCCCAGTCGCTCATCTGGCTGGAGCAGCCCTTCGGCGGCGGGACGCTCGCCGTGTACTTCTACAGCGCGGCGGAGGGGCTGTGCGTGCGCTTCCTCGCCGACCTGCCCGCTGCGCAGCCCGTCAGCGCTTGCGCCGCGCCACAGGCGGCGGCGGTCGTTGCGCAGGGCGTCGTACAGAGCGCCGAGGGGCAACCTTACACCATCATCGCCGTGCGCGCTCTGCAGCCTGAGGTCAGCGTGGTGGTCGTCGAGCTGCGCAATGGCGAGAGCTACCCGCTGGAGATCGTCGAGGGCGGCGCGCTGCTGATCCTGCCCGAGGCGACTCAAGCCTGGCAAGCCGCCCCCATCGATGCCTTCGGCGATCTGGTCGGGACGCTGCTGCGCTTAAATCCGTAGCTTGCCTTTCAAGCGTCTTTCTATACAATGTTCAGCTTAGAGAGACGAGATCGCACCAAAGGACGAGGCTCACATGACGGGCAACGGCACAACCACGCAGCTGAACAGGCGCAGTCGCGTTTTGCTGGAGGGCGTCAGCCGCGCGGCGGCGCGCAGCATGTTCAAGGCGATTGGCTTGACGGATGACGACCTGAACAAGCCGATCATTGGCATCGCCAACACTTGGATCGAGATCGGACCGTGCAATTGGCACTTGCGCCGTCTGGCGGCGAAGGTGCGCGAGGGCATCAAGGCGGCGGGCGGCACGCCCCTAGAGTTCAACACGGTCAGCATCTCGGATGGCATCACGATGGGCAGCGAGGGCATGAAAGCCTCGCTGATCAGCCGCGAGGTGATCGCCGACTCCATCGAGCTGCTAGTGCGCGCCAACGCCTTCGATGGCGTGATCGCCCTGAACGGCTGCGATAAGACCATCCCCGGCACGATCATGGGCTTGATTCGCTGCGATGTGCCGTCGTTGGCGCTCTACGGCGGCTCGATTGCGCCCGGTCACTACAACGGCAAGGCGATCACCATCCAGGACGTCTTCGAGGCGATGGGCGCCTACACGAAGGGCAAGATCAGCCTTGAAGAGCTGCACGCCATCGAGTCGGCGGCGTGTCCGGGCGCGGGCGCTTGCGGCGGGCAGTTCACGGCGAATACGATGGCGACGGCGGTCGAGATATTGGGCATGTCGCCGATGGGATCGGCGGGCGTGCCCGCCATGGCGGCAGAGAAAGACGAGGTCGCCTATCGCGCCGGACAGCTGATCCTCGACTTGATCGCGGCCGATCGGCGCCCTTCGCAGATCGTCACGCGCAAATCGGTTGAGAACGCCGTGCGCTCCATCGCGGCGACGGGCGGCTCGACCAACGGCGTGCTGCACATGCTCGCCATCGCCCGCGAGGCGGGCGTGCCGCTGACCCTTGAAGATATCCACCAGCTGAGCGAATCCACGCCGCTCTTGTGCGATTTGAAGCCCAGCGGGCGCTTCGTGGCGACCGATATGACCCGCGCCGGGGGCATCCCGCTCTTGGCGCAGCGCCTGCTGGAGGGCGGCTATCTGCACGGCGATTGCTTGACGGTCACGGGCAAGACCATCGCTGAGGAGGCGGCGGCGGCGCAAGAGACGCCCGGCCAAGAGGTCATCCGTCCGCTCAGCAACCCGATCAAGCCGACGGGCGGCTTGGTGATCTTGCGCGGCAACTTGGCGCCGGAGGGGGCAGTCGTCAAGCTGTTCGGCTATGAGCGGCTGACCCATCGGGGCAGGGCGCGCGTCTTCAACAGCGAGGCGGAAGCGCTCGAAGCGGTCTATCACAACCAGATCGTCGCGGATGACGTGGTGGTCATCCGCTACGAGGGGCCGGTCGGCGGGCCGGGCATGCAAGAGATGTTGGCGGTCACAGCGGCGATAGCCGGGGCGGGCTTGGGCGGCTCGGTGGCGCTGATCACCGACGGGCGCTTCAGCGGCGCCACGCGCGGACTGATGATCGGGCACGTGGCGCCAGAGGCGGCGCTGGGCGGACCCATCGGCTTGCTGCGCGAGGGCGACATCATCAGCATCGATATCCCATCGCGGCGCGTGGACGTAGAGCTGAGCGAGGCGGAGCTGGCGGAGCGCCGCGCGGCGTGGCGCCCGCCCGAGCCGCGCTATCGGCAGGGCGTCTTTGCCAAGTACGCACGCTTGGTGCAGTCCGCCTCGGAGGGGGCAGTGACACATCTGCGCTGAAAGCGCGGTGATATAGAACCAGAGGAGGGCGTATCGGGATGCCGAATTTAAGCGGGCAGACGCTCGGCAAGTATCAAATTCTTGAGCGGCTGGGGCGCGGCGGCATGGCGACCGTCTACCGCGCCTACCAGTCGGGCATGGATCGCATCGTCGCCGTCAAAGTCCTGCATCAGCAGCACACGGATGATCCGAGCTTCGTAGAGCGCTTCAGGCGCGAGGCGCGCTCAGCTGGGGCGCTGCGCCACCCCAACATCGTGCAGGGCATCGTCCGCGCCGAGCCCGATCCGCAGCGCTATGAAGAGCCGTTCTGCAACCCGCGCTTCAACCATCAGCCCGATGCCGATGAGGCGCGCATCTTGGCGCTGATGGGCAGGACGGATGAAGCCATCGAGGCGTTCCAGCGCGCCATCGCCGCCACTCAGGATTGGGTCTCGCCTTACGTCGAGCTGGCAGCCCTCTATGACTCTCAGGGCGAGCGCGAAAAGGCGTCGGACTTGATCCGCATGGCGCTGAACTTGCCGCGCGCTCAGACCGATCAGGCGCTGCGCGGGCAGCTCGAGGCGCTACTCGCTCAGCACAGCAGCACGTCCACGCCGACCGCCGCGCCGACTGTCACGCCGACTGCCGCGCCGATCACCGTGACGACGCCTCAGCCGCCGCCCGATCCCGTCTCAGACCCCGCCCCGCCAACTCAAATGCCCCAAAAGGGCGACGACGACGATGACGACGACTAAGGCGCGTCTCGTCTCGCTTTGCCTTGTGCTGGGCGCTATGATGGTGGCGTGCGCGCCACCATCGGCGCCTGCCGCCGCCCCGACGCCCCGCCCGCCCCTGCCCGCGCGCGTGCCGACCCGCATCGTGACCCTCGCGCCCACGCCCACGCCGCTCCCGACGCCCACGCCCACCTTGTCCTACGCCCTAGCGCCGCTGCTGGGCAACTGGCTGATCGATCTGAGCTTGCAACTGCGCGAGGGCATCACTTTTGACGACGTGCGCTTCATCGGCACGCTCAACGTGGAGGTCGAGGCGGACGGGACGCTCAGCGGCGACGCCGAATTCTACACGACGGTCTGGCAGCCGCCCTGCGTGACCGCCGCCCTCGATCCAGAGCCGATTCGGGCGGCGCTGAGCGGCGCGCTAGAGCCTGCTGAAGGCGGCGAGGTTGTCGCTATGCTGCGCTTGCAGCCTGAGGATGCTCTGCGAGTCACCACGCTCAGGCTCGCCTGCCCAGATTTCCCCGAAGGCATCCAGCTGAGCGAGCCGATGTTCTGGGAGGCGATGCGCGCCGCCGATCTGCTCAGCTTCAGCCTGCCCTTAAGGGTCGGCTGGACGCGCCGCTTCAGCGCCGATCTGAGCGGGATCAGCGGCGGGGCGCTCTACGGGACGCTCCACGCCGAGCTGCGCCTCAGCCGCTGAGGAGTTGCCTAGCGCGAGAGCATCTCGCCGATGTCGTAGTACTCCAAGTTGGCGGGGCGGGTGCGCGAGGTGACCTCCTCCAGCGGCACAGGCGTGATCTCGCGCCCGTTCAAGCCGACCATCACGCCGTGTTCGCCATTGCACAGGCACTCGACGGCTTTGATGCCCATGCGCGAGGCTAGAAGTCGGTCGAAGGCTGTGGGGCTGCCGCCGCGCTGAATATGCCCTAAGATCGTGATGCGCACCTCAAAGCCGACGTTCTGTCCCTCAAGGTACTTGACGATATCCGCCACTTTGGGCTTGGCGCCTTCGGCGATCACGGCGATGGCGTGATTTTTGCCGCGCAAGTAAGCATCTTCCAGCCGCGCGGCGATCTCTTCGAGCTCCATCGCCTTCTCTGGGATCAGCGTCAGCTCGGCGCCGCCCAAAATGCCCGACATCAACGCCAGATAGCCGCAGTTGCGCCCCATCACCTCGATCAGGAAGGCGCGCTCGTGGCTGGAGGCGGTGTCGCGCAGGCGGTCGAGGGCATCGAGGATGGTGTTGAGGGCGGTATCCACGCCGATGCTCATGTTCGTCCCCCAGATGTCGTTATCGATGCTGCCCGGCACGCCCACCACCGGCACGCCCAAGCGATGCAGCGCCAAGGCGCCGCGCAGGCTGCCATCGCCGCCGATCACCACCAAGCCCTCGATGCCGTGCTCGTTCAGCCGCCGCAAGCCGCGCCGTTGCCCTTGCGGCGTCTTGAATTCGTCGTTGCGCGCCGTCTGGAGGATGGTGCCGCCGCGCTGCAGAATCCCGCTGACTTCACGGTTGGTCAGGCGCTCGAAGTCGCCCGCCAGCAAGCCCCGATAGGCTTGGCGAATGCCATAGACCTCGATCCCCTTGGCGAGGGCAGTCCGCACGACTGCCCGAATGGCGGCGTTCATGCCCGGCGCATCGCCGCCGCTGGTCATCACGGCGATTCGTTTCATACAGTTGCGCTCCCCCGACTTGTGGGCAATGGCTTTTTTGGGCTAAGCAGTAACTACCGCCCAAAGTATAACACATCTACGCCGCTTGGGTTGTGTTCAAGGCGGCGGACGGACTGCCTCGAAAAGGCGACTTCACACACCTATAACAAACCTTGTACCACTTGCCCAAAAGGGCGCTTTTTGCCCTAGCGTAGCCTTCGAAAGCGTGTATAATGCCACCTAGCCTTTCCTGACTGAAGGAGATTTCGATGCAAAAGACCGATTTGATCAAGAAGGTGGCGGAGTCGGCAAACCTGACGCAAGCCGATGCAGCGAAAGCGGTCAACGCGCTGATCGAAGTGATCACCGAGTCGCTCAAGAGCGGCGAGAAAGTCACCATCACCGGCTTCGGCACCTTCGAGGTGCGCGAGTCGGCGGCGCGCACTGGCACCAATCCGCGCACGAAGGAAAAGATCACCATTGCGGCGCGCAAACGCCCAACCTTCAGCCCCGGCTCGCAGTTGCGCGAAGCCGTGAGCGGCAAAAAGGCGTGATCGCAAGCATCGCCGCGTAGCGCAGCGCAAGGGCGGGTCAGCTGATCCGCCCTTCTTTGTGCCTGAACAGACTTTTTACTAGATGAGGTTTTTGCGATGACTATTCAAGTGTTGGTGCACGGCGGAGCGGGCGCGCTCGCAAGGGGGCGGCAAGAGGCAGTTCTAGCGGCGTGCCGCGCCGCCGTTGAAGCGGGCGTAGCCCGCCTGCGCGCGGGCGGCTCTGCCCTTGACGCAGTCGAGAGCGCCGTCCAGAGCTTGGAAGACGATCCGCTCTTCAACGCTGGCTACGGCTCGGCGCTCAACCGCGATGGGCAAGTGCAAATGGACGCGCTGATCATGGACGGGCAGACGTTCAACATCGGGGCGGTGGCGGCGATCTCGCGGGTGAAGAACCCGATTCGCCTCGCGCGGCGCGTCATGGCGGCGACGCCGCATCATTTGTTGGTGGCGGAGGGCGCCGAGCGCTTCGCCGCTGAGCAAGGCATCCCGCTGGTGCCGATGGAGACTCTGATCGCGCCGCAGGCGCTCGATGCGGAGGGCAGCGATACGGTCGGGGCGGTCGCCCTTGATGGCGAGGGCAATTTGGCTGTGGCGGTCTCGACGGGCGGCGTGCGCGGCAAGTTGGCGGGGCGGGTGGGCGACTCGCCCATCGCGGGCGCCGGCGGCTGGGCGGAGAACGGACTGGGCGCTGCCTGCGCCACGGGCGTCGGCGAGGGCATCATGCGCGCGTTGCTGAGCTTTCGCGCGGTCAACCTGTTGGCGGAGCATAGCCCGCAAGCGGCGGCTGAGGCGGCGCTCGCCCTTTTCGGGCAGAAGTTCAAGGGCGAGGGCGGCTTGATCGTCCTAGACGGCGCGGGGCGGGTCGGGATTGCCCATAACACGCCCTTCATGCCGACGGCGTGGCTGCAGGGCGACGCGATCGTCGCCCAAGCCCGCCAAGCCTGAAGCGCGCCGCCGATCTGTGGTAGCATAGAGCCGATCAGGCATCCTTCAGAAAGCGATAGACCTCTGATGACTTTTTTGCGGCTTCTGCTGGGCAACCCCACGGCTGATCCATCGGCGGATGCCACCACACGGCGCAACGTCCGCTACCTGTACCTCGAGATCGGCTTCGCCAGCGTGCTGGGCGCCATCGTGACCTTCCACGCCGCGTTCATCGTGCGGCTGGGCGGCGGCAAGGAGCTGATCGCCCTGCTCAGCGCGATCCCGGCGCTGGTCTCCGCCGTCTTCAGCATCCCCTCGGCGCGCCTGCTGGAGCGCCTGACCAATCGCAAGCGTTGGCTGTTCGGCAGCTTGCTGTTCATCCGCATCGGGACGGGGCTGATCGCGCTCTTGCCGATCCTCTTCCCGCAGGATGCGGCGGCGTGGCTGGTAGCGCTGGTGATCTTGCTCAGCTTGCCGACGATCTTCTTCACCAACGGCTTTCAGGCGCTTCTAGCGGATATCATCCCGGAGCGCCAACGGGCGACCGTCTTCTCGGTGAGGCAGATCATCTGGGCGGCGGGCATCGTGATCACCTCGGCGTTGGCGGGCATCTGGCTGGATAACGCGCCTTTCCCGCTCAACTATCAGCTGATGTACCTATTCGGTTTCGTGGTCTCGTTGGGCAGCCAGCACTACTTGAATCGGCTGATCGTGCCCGAGTCGCACCGTCTGCCGACGCGCGTCCACAAGGCGATGCGTCCCGCCGATGCGCCGAAGGCGCAGCTGAACGCCAACATCGGACGGATGCTCTTCAATACGCTGATCTACTACGCCGGCTTGACCTTGCCGACGGCGCTCTTCACGGTTTACTACATCGATGAGTTGAACGCCTCCGATGCGTGGATCGGCTTCAACTCGGCGGTCGGCTTCGCCGGGGTGGTGATGGGCAACTTGCTGTGGGCGCGCTTGCTGCGACGGCACAGCTACTCGTGGGCGCTGCGCACCTCCACGCTGCTGACGTGGATATTCCCGATTGGGATCGCGCTCTTCCCCGATCTGACGGCGATCTTGCTGATCAACTGGCTGGTGAACTTATTCCATCCGGGCGTGGAGCTGGGCAGCCTGAACGTGATGCTCAAGTTGGGCGCCGGCGAGCATCGGGCGCTGTACATGAGCTGGTACAACACGGTCGTGAACATCAGCCTGTTCGCGGCGCCGTTGGCGGGCGTGTGGCTGGCAGAGCAGTTCGATATCCCGACGGTCTTGTTGATCAGCGGCGGCTTGCGCATCGTGGGCGGTGTGCTGTTCAATCTGAATCGGGTGCAGGAGCCCAGCCGCGAGGCGGGCAGCCTGCTGCCCAGCGATTCCTAGCGCTCAGCCGCCGCGATGCCGCTTGAAGGCGCGCTCGTAGACGCGCACGTACTCAGCGGCGCTCTTCGTCCAGCTGAAATCGGTCTGCATGGCGCGCCGCTGCATTCGGCGGAACGCCTCAGGGCGCTGACGGTAGGTCTCTAGCGCCCAGCGCAGCGTGCCAAGCACGGCCTCGGGCGTCTCCCAGAGGAAGACGAAGCCCGTGCCGACCTCCGCCGCGCCGTTATCGTAGTTCTGGACGGTATCGGCGAGTCCGCCGGTCTCGCGCACGACGGGCAGCGCGCCGTAGCGCATGGCGAGCATCTGGCTGGTGCCGCACGGCTCGTAGCGGCTGGGCATCAGGAACAGATCGCTGGCGGCGTAGATGCGCTGCGAGAGGATGGGATCGTAGCCGATCACGGCGCGCATTCGGCTGCCGTAGACGTATTCAAGCGTGCGCAGCCCGTCTTCGAGGTGTGGCTCGCCGCTGCCCAAGACGATCACCTGCACGTCTTCATCCGCCAAGAGGCGATGTAAGGCAGGAATAGCCAGATCGAAGCCCTTTTGGGCGGTCAGGCGGGTGACCGCGCCGATGAGCGGGACGTCGGGGCGCTGCGCCAAGCCGAGTTGGGCTTGCAACGCGGTCTTGTTGAGGGGGCGCGGGGCGAGATTCTCGACGCTGAAGGGA
>CALKXH010000090.1 GCA_938005675.1 uncultured Anaerolineae bacterium | reverse complement strand
GAGGCGGCGCTGCGCCTGTATGAGGCGATCCCGGCTCGACTCGGTCAGGCAAACACGCTCCAAGCGCTGGGCGATTTGGAGGTCAGGGAAGACAACTATCCGCGCGCGCGCGAGCGCTACGAGGCGGCGCTGCGCCTGTGTGAGGCGATCCCGGATCGGCTCGGTCAGGCAAACACGCTCAAAGCGCTGGGCGATTTGGAGCGCATGGAAGGGAACTATTCGCAGGCGCGCCAACTCTACAATCAGGCACTGGCACTCGCCCGCCAAATTCCCGACACAGTCTGTCAGCTGAAGTGCTTGATCGGCTTGGCGCGCCTCGAGCGCGCGCTAGGCAACCGCGAGGCGGCTTGCGCCCAATACGCCGCTCTCTTCGCCCTGACTGATAGCCTGCCCGCTTTTGCTAACCATCCAATCATTCACAATCAAAAGCGCGAGGCAGCGGCTCTATGCAGCGAAGAAACTGCGGCGCGAAGCGAGCTGCCCTCGCCTGAGGAAGCGGCGCGCTTGCAGGAGCTCGCCAACAGGCTCATCGCGTGGGTACAGACGCCTGACTGGGATGCCTCGCGCGCCTATCTCGAGGAGCATCAAGCCGAGCTGCTGACCGACGACGCTGAGACAGCCCCGCAACTGCTCGTTCAGGGCAATCAGAATCATCCTGTCCTAGTGCAGCGCCTCGATCTGCTGCGCAAGGCGCGGCAGGATGGCATCGCGGCGGCGTATGTGCATATTCAGTCGGCAGCTGGACGCTTGAGCGGACTGGTTGCCGCTATGGTGGAAGCGGCTCCGATTGAGTCCTTCACCGAAGAACGGCTAGAGCAGCTGATCGCACAGGCGCCGAGCGCTGATATCCGCGAGGCGCTTCAGCGCAAGCTGGATGAAGTGCGCCGTCGGCGGGGCGGGGCGTAAGCGGGCGGCGAGGCGCGCTCCGCGCGAGCGCGCCTCCCTCGCGCAGCCCGCTAGACCGTGCGGTCGACGGCTTCGGCGATGCGCCGCACTTGCTGCACCAGCTGAGCGAACTTCTCCGGGCGCAGCGACTGGGCGCCATCGGAGAGGGCTTGCTCCGGGCAGTTGTGGACTTCGACGATCAAGCCGTCGGCGCCGGCGGCGATAGCCGCCCGCGAAGCCGCATGGACGTACTCCCACTTGCCGGTGGCGTGGCTGGGATCGGCGATGATGGGCAGGTGCGTGCGCGCCTTCAGGACGGGGATGGCGTTGATATCGAAGGTGTTGCGCGTGTAGGTCTCGAAGGTGCGGATGCCGCGCTCGCAGAGGATCACGCGGTTGTTGCCGTGCGAGAGGATGTACTCAGCCGACATCAACAGCTCTTCCATCGTGCTCATCATGCCGCGCTTGAGCAACACAGTGTGCTGCGAGGCGCCCGCCGCGTGCAAGAGCGCGTAGTTCTGCATGTTGCGCGCCCCGATCTGCAGCACATCGGCGTACTTGGCAACCAGCGGCACCAGCCCCGGCTCCATCACTTCGGTCACCACGGGCAGACCGGTCTGTTGGCGCGCCTCAGCCAGCAGCTCCAAGCCTTTCTCGCCCAGCCCTTGGAACGAGTAGGGCGAGGTGCGCGGCTTGAAAGCGCCGCCGCGTAGCGCCGTGGCGCCCGCCTCCTTGACGGCGTGGGCGATCTCCAGAATCTGCGAGCGGCTCTCCACCGAGCACGGACCGGCGATCAGGACGATCTGCTTGCCGCCGACTTTCGTGCCGTTCAGCGCCACGAGCGTATCTTGCGGGTGGAACTCGCGGCTCGCCAGCTTGTAGGGGTGCGAGACTCGCATCACGCGCTCGACTCCTTCCATCAGGGTGAATTGATCGGGGTCTTCGACTTTGCGGTCTTCGCCGATCACGCCGATGATCGAGCGTTCCTCGCCCTCGCTCAGGTGGGCTTGGAAGCCCAGCTGCTTGACGCGGGCGATCACGGCGGAAATTTGGGCGGCGCTCGCGCCGACTTGCATGATGATGATCACGGTTCAGGACTCCTTTTGATCAGATAGCTGAATTTGCTGGATGGCTTCGGGCAGTTCAACGCTGCGCTCCGGGCGCAAGTTGACCGCCCCGCGGATGTAGACGTGCTGAATCTCGTGCAGGCTGCGCGTGGTGTTCCAGTGGATCAGGACGCGGATGCACTGGCGCAAGCCGCCGGGGACGTTCAGCTCTTGCATACACATCAGGGCTGCCTCGTGCCAACCGAGTTGGCGCGCCGCCACCGCCGGATATTCGGCGGTCAGGTCGGGCGTGGTGGTGAAGATCACGCTGGCGACGTCCTCTTGGCGGATGCCGTTGCGCCTGATCAGCTCGATCAGCAGCTCGCGCGTGGCGCTCAGGATGGCTTCGGCGGTATTGGCGTCGGCGGTGGTGGCGCCGCGTATCCCTCGGCAGATCGGCGGCTGCCACGACGGTTGGCTCTCGCTCACAACTAGCTCCTCTCTATGCGACTCACGAAAAAAGGCGCTGAGCGTTCCACTCAGCGCCTTCGGACTCACCTTGTTGGTCTGTGGCTATCCGCGTGCAGGCACGAGCCGCTCTACAGGTCGTTCGCCCGTAAAGTAGCTAAACCAATAGCCAAAATAGGCAACCATCAGGCTGCGCGCGGGATGCATGGTCAACACAGCACCTTTTGCTTCAAAACTGCTACGCACATCAGCCTAACACACAATGGCGGGCGGCGTCAACGGGTCGAGTCTTAACATGGCTTGTGAAAAATGCACAAAGCGCCTCTCCTTCACAGCTCAGGCGGCGGCGGCACGATGGCGGGCGGCGGCGCGAGGATCAGCGGCGTGCGCCGCTCAGCCGTCTCGCCCAGCGGACGCCACTCGTCGGCGAGGGCGCCCGCCATGCGCGTCAACTCGGCGCCGTTGAGCGCGTTGGCGATGGCGGCGACCATCTCCGGGCGCGCCCAGACGACTGAATCGAGCTGGACTGCCTTAGCGCCCGCCTCGAAGAAGTCGCGCACATCATCGGGGTGATGCACGCCGCCGCAACCGATGATCGGCAGGCTGAGGCGCGGGGCGAGTTGCCCGACCAGCCGCACGCACAGCGGCTTCAGCCACGCGCCGTACAGCCGACCGCCCACCAATTGTCCGCTGAGCGGATCGCGCGTTGTGCCGCGCGGCGGCGCCGCGACCACCAGCGCGTCTGCGCCGCCATCGGCAGCGGCGGCTGCCACATTGACCGCCTGATAGAGCGGCAACTTCGCCAAGAGCGGCAATTGCGTGCGCCTGCGCACGGTCGCCACCACTGCGCGGACTTCGCGGGCGGTCAGCGCGTCGTTGATGCCGAGCTCGATGCCGACGATCTCAGGCTGCTGATCGAGGAAAGCGGCGCACTCGGCGAGGTCGTCAGCTGAGCCGATCAAATGGATCAGGATGGGCGTGGGGCTGGCGCGCCACTTCGCCGCGTAGAGCTGATGCATCTTGCGAACCCCGCCGTTGGGCAGCCCGGTGTGAATCAGCACGCCGCTATCCAACGGCACGACGCGCGTGCCATTGGCGGCGCGGCGCGGCTTGAGCGAGATCGGGTTGGTGACCAAGGCGCCCAGCAAGCTCAGGTCGATCAGCTTGGCGTACTCGCCGGCGAAGCCGAAAGCGCCCGCCGCGCCCATCAACGGGCGACTCAGGCGCAGAGTCGTCTTGCCCGCCGCGATCTCAAGCATGGCGCTAGACTCCTGTGCTATCGGGCAGATTTTGCAGCAGATTGACGCGCGTCAGATCGAACGCCATGCCCTCTGTGCAGGCTGGGGCTTCCTCGCCGCCCTGCAGCCGCACCAAACAAGCTTGGCAAGCGCCGACTCCGCAGGGCATGGGCGGCTGAAAAACTCCGTAGAGCCACTCGCTCCCGACGGCGTGACGGACTCGCTCGGCATCTTGCGCCAAGCGCAGATAGGCGGGCGCATCGTAGGGCGGCGGCGCAGCGATGAAGACCTGATCTGCCCACGCCAGCTGCTCGTTGCGCTCGCGCCACATCTCGTAGTGGTCGGCGCGCGTCACCTCAAGGGCGCTGGGCAAGCCCTCCAGCGGATAATGGCGGGCTTGCCCGATCAAGGCGAGGGCAATCGCCATGTGACGCTCAAGGGCGCTGTGCGCCATCAGCAGGAAGATGGCGGGCGTGGCTTCGTAGGCGATCAGCAGGAGAGTCCGCGCCGTGCTGCGCAGCGGAAAGGGCTTGCCGAGCGGACCGAGGACATCCACCACCTGATTGGGCGCGTATTGGTAGCGCGTCGGGCGCTCGATGATCACTGCGCCATCGCGCACGCCGACGGGCAGCCACGCCTCGCGCAGATACGGCTCGTAAGTAGACGTGGTGCGCACGAGGAAGAATTGCCCGCCGCTGACGGCTTGCTGCGCTGCCTCAACTGCCAACTCAAGGCGCTGCACGCCCGCCGATATCCGCCTGATCCGCTCGATGACCGCTTGTCCGTGCGCCATGCCGCCCCACCT
>CALKXH010000089.1 GCA_938005675.1 uncultured Anaerolineae bacterium | reverse complement strand
GCTTCACGCGCTTGAGTCCGAGCTTTTTGAAGGTCTGGTAGATGGCGGCAGTGTTATCGTGACTCAGCACGATGTCCGGACGGGCGTCCACAATTTGTCCGACGCGCACCGCAGGCAAGCCCGCCGCGCGCGCCAGCGCTTTCTGAGCAAACGTATAGCCCATCGTCCCCCTCCCCTAGCCCAGCACCGCCTGAGCGCGCAACAGCTCATCGACTTCCTCAGGCGTCACGATGCGCTGATCGGCGAGCGCCTTGATGCGCTGAGTCGCCGCCTTGACCTGCTCATCGCTCAGACTCAAGCCCAGCTCTAGGGCGCGGTTGCGCACGGCGTTCCAGCCGGTCAGCCGATGGGCGATCTGCACGCGCCGTTGCAAGCCGAAATCGCTCGGATCGATGCTCTCGTAGGTCTCTGGGGCGGCGAGGACGGCTTTGGTGTGGATGCCGGCTTTGTGGGTGAAGAAGGTCTCGCCGCTGATGTAGTTGTTGAAAGGCACCTGCACGCCGACCATCTCGGCGACCATGTGATCGAGCTCGTAGAGCAGATCGAGGCGGTATTTTTTGAGCAGCAGCTCGCGGTTATCGAAGTACAAGCGCGCGATCAAGCCGCCCAGCGGCGTGATGCCGTTGCGCTCGCCAATGCCCAGCACGGTCGTATCGACGTGCGTGGCGCCCGCCTCCAGCGCGGCGTAGGCGTTAGCGATGGCGCAGCCGCTATCGTTGTGACCGTGAAACTCCACATCGAGGTGAGTCAGGCGGCGCAGCAGGCTGACCAGCGAATAGACTTGCTGCGGCGTGGCAATGCCGACCGTATCCGCCACGCCCAGCCGATTGAGCACGCCCAGCTCCGCCACAGCTAGGTAGACTCGCAACAAGTCAGCCTCGCTGCTGCGGAAAGAGTCCTCCGTGCTGAAGCGCAGGATGATGTGCGGCGCTTGGCGGCGGACAAAAGTCAGGACTTCGCGGGCGAGGTCGATGATCTCGTCGATGGTCTTGCCGTGGCTGTGCTTGCGCAGCGCCGCCGAGGTGCCGATGACGATATCCAAGCCGTCCACGCCGGTGTCGAGGGCGCGCAGGGCGTCCTCGCGGTTGCAGCGGATGTGGGTCAGGATGCGCGCCTTGAGCTTCATGCCGACGATCCTGCGCACGTCCGCCTCCGATTGGGGCGAGGCGACGGGCGAGGTGAGTTCGAGCATCTCCACGCCGAACTCGTCCAGTTTCTCGGCGATTTTCATCTTCTGGGCGGGCGTGAAGTTGGCGTTGGCGAACTGCTCGCCCTCGCGCAAGGTCGATTCGATGATGGCAAACTGAGTCAGGGACACTGCCGAGCTCCTCCCTAGCAAGCGTGGCACAATCTTAACCACATTTGCGCGGAGCGGCTATGGTCAAATTGGCTGAAAGGTCGCCCTCAGGCGAGGCGGCTGCTCAGCCAAGCCTTGAGCGTGCGACCGAGCCACGCTAAGCCGAAGAGCGAGGTGCAAGCCAGCACGATGGCGGCGCCCGAAGCGACGTTGTAGGAGTAGGAGGCGTACAAGCCGATCACGCCGGCGAGGATAGCCACGCCGATGGCGATCAGCATCATGCGCGGCAGGCGATTGGTCAGCAGGGAGGCGGTCGCCGCCGGGGTGATCAGCATGGCGCTGGTCAGCACCACGCCAACCGCCTGAATGGCTGTGACGACCGTCAACGCCAAGAGGATCAGCAGGGCGTAGCGCAGCCGATCCGCCCGCAAGCCGATCACTTCGGCGTGCGTCGGATCGAAGGAGGTCAGCTCGAACTCTTTGTGGAGCAGGATCAGCGTCCCCAGCACGATGATCGCCACGCCGCCGATCAGATTCAGATCGCCGGGCGTGACGCCCAGCACGTTGCCGAAGAGGATGTGCGTGAAATCGCGGAAGGAGCGCGCCGTGCTCATCAGCAGGATGCCCAGCGCGAACATGAAGGTGAACATGATGCCGATGGCGGTATCCTCGCGCAGGGTCTCGCGGCGCGAGAGCCAACCGATGCCGAAAGCGGTCAGCAGACCCGCCACCACCGCTCCGAAGAACAGGCTCAGCCCGTTGAAGTAGGCGAAGACGATGCCCGGCAGCACAGTGTGCGCCAGCGCATCGCCGATGAACGCCATGCGGCGCAGCACCACGTACACGCCGATGGTGGCGCACAGCGTCCCGACCAGCACCACCGCCATCAGGCTGTTGCGCATGAACTGAAAACGGATGAAGGGCTCGATCAGATCGTTCAGGAAAGTCATCAGAGAGCCTGCCAAGCGGCATCGCTAGACGCGTTGAGCGGCGGCGTGACCTGCCTGCCCTCGCGCAAGTACAGGACGTTATCGAAGTCGCTCTCAAGGCGTTCGAGGTTGTGAGTCGCCACCACGAGCGTCTTGCCATCGCGGCTGAGCTCGCCGATCAGGGCGCTGATGATCGCTTGCGTCTCGGCATCCACTGCTGAGGTCGGCTCGTCGAGCAGGATCAGGTCAGCCTCCTGCGCCAAGGCGCGCGCTAGGAGCGCCCGCTGCTGCTGACCGCCGCTGAGTTGCCCGATTTGCCGCTCAGCGAGGGCGCTCAAGCCCAGCCGCGCGATTGTGCGGTCGACGATCTGCCAATCTTCGGCGCTGGGGCGGCGCAACCAGCCCAGATGCACGTAGCGCCCCGTCATGACGAGGCGGCGCAGGCTGATCGGGAAGCGCCAATCGATCTCGCCGCGTTGCGGCAAGTACGCCACCCGATGATGACAGGCTCCAACGGGCAGACCGTAGATCAGCAGCCGCCCGGAGCGAATCGGCAGCAAGCCCGCGATGCTCTTGAGCAACGTGGACTTGCCCGCCCCGTTCGGACCGACGAGGGCAAGCCGCGCCCCGACGGGCAGGCGCACCGAGACGTCCTCCAGCGCCAGGATGTTCTGGTTAGGGCGGTTGACGTACAGATGCTCGATCTCCAGCGCGGGGCTGCCCGCCACAGGCTCGGCGTAGTGCCGACGGCTGTAGAACAGGCGCACGCCGCGCGGCTTGCCATTCGCGGAGGCGATCATCTCACTTCAGCGCCTCGATGATCGTGCGCAGGTTGTGGCGCATCATCTTCAGGTAGGTCTCGCCCTCGCTGCCGGGCTCGCCCAGCGCGTCGGTGAAGAGCGACGGCGCCAGCTTGACGCCCGCCTCGCGGGCGATCTGCTCCATCAGGCGCGGATTGGTGACGTTATCGGCGAAGATGGCAGGCACGCCCGCCGCCTTGATGCGCTCGATCAGCGCGGCGATCTCGCCCGCCGACGGATCGGCGGCTTCGGTCGTCACGCCCAGCGCGCTATCCACCTTGAAGCCGTAGCGCGCCCCGAAATAGGCGAAGGTCTCGTGGGTGGTGATCAGGATGCGGCGCGCCTCAGGGACTTCATCGACCGCGATCAGAATCTCGGCGTCCAGCAAGCCCAAAGCGGCGATGTACTGCGCGGCGTTGAGCGTGTAAGCCTCGGCGTTGGCGGAGTCCGCCTCGATCAGCGCGTCGCGGATGCGCTCGATCATCCGAATGACCAGCGAGACGTCGTGCCAGACGTGCGGATCGAACTCGCCGTGCTCATGCCCGCCATGCTCGTCCTTTTTCTCGCCCTCGCCGCCGTGATGCATGTCGCCTTCATCACCATGCTCGTGCTCGCCCTCGAAGGGCAACAGCTCGAAGCCTTCGGTCAGCACGACGCGCTTCGCCTTCGTGCCGGAGGACTCGATCAGCGCCTCCAGCCACGGCTCGAACTCAGCGCCGATCTCGAAGATCAGGTCGGCATCGCTGAGGGCGGCGCTATCGGCGGGCGTCGGCTCGTAAGTGTGCGAGTCGCTGCCGGGACCGACCAAAACTTTCAACTCGATCTTGTCAGCGGCAACGTTGGCGATCCAATCGCCCAAGATGCTGAAAGTCGCCACAACCTTCAAGCGAGTTTCGGCTATGCCCCTCCCGACGGGCAAGACGAGCGCCACCAACAAAGCCGCGCATAGGAATAGGCTGAGCGCGCGCAAATGCCGAGAAAACATAAGTTTATCCTCCTTAACTAACAGCGCGTCTCATTGTACCGTTTGTGAGACGACGTGTCAATGAAAACGGCGGGCGGCGTCATAGTTTGGTTTAAGCCGCCTCGCTTGGTATAATGCGCTCCGATTGGTTTAAGGCTGATTTAGAGCATAGAAAGTTCGGACGATCCTTTGGAAAAGCAGACTCGCCAAGCGCCCGAAGCGCCCGTCCCTGCGGCGCGCTACACCGAAGAATACTTCCTGACCGCCTGCGAAGGTTACGACGAATTCGTGCGCAGCGAGGGCGAGCACCTCTCGCGCCGCCTGAGCGCCGCCTTCGCCCTCGCTGCAGTCGAGGCGGGCATGCACGTGCTGGACGTGGGCTGCGGGCGCGGCGAAATCCTGAGACATTGCGCCAAGCTGGGCGCCAACGCCTACGGGATCGATTACGCCGTCGCCGCCGTGCAGCTCTCTAAAGAGATCGCCCAACATACCAGCGGCGCGCAGGGCAAAATCGGGGTGGCGCAGGCGGATGCCAAGCGCTTGCCCTTCCCCAGCGCCTACTTCGACCGCGTCCTGCTCTTCGATGTGGTGGAGCATCTGCACCCTTGGGAGCTGCACCAGGCGCTCCGCGAGATTCATCGCGTGCTGAAGGCGGACGGGCGGCTGATCGTCCACACGGCGCCCAACGTCTGGTACGACCGCTACGCCTATCCGTTGGTGCGGACTTTTCGGCGGCTGCTGGGGCAGGGCGCGCGCTATCCGTCCAATCCGCGCGCCTTCTTGGTCAGCGTCAACCAAGAGGTTCACGTCAACGAGCAATCGATGCTCAGTTTGCGGCGGGCGCTGGCGCGGGCGGGCTTCCGCAGCCGAGTCTGGCTGGATTCGCCGCCGCAAGGCAGGCAGAATCCGCTGCTGATCGACCTGCTGCGCAGCTTCGCCTTCCACGTGCCGCCTTTCCGCTGGTTCTTCGAACGCGAGGTGTTCGCCGTCGCGGCGAAACGCCGTTAGCCTTTGAGGGAAGCCCTTCATGCGCGATAAACGCCCCGTCGATGAGCTTTCGATTGAAGAGCTGGAGCGCATCCTCGCCATCCGCAAGCGCGAGGCGCGCCTCGCCCGCCTGCAGACCTACGCCAGCAAGGGACGGCGCATCGCAGGCGCGCGCCCCGTCGATGTGCCAGTCACGGAGCGCCTCACGCCCGACCGCGCGCCCGTGCCAATCGAGCCGCGCGCCGCCGATGGCTCGCAGGCGGCGCCCGCGCAAGCGACTCCGCCCGCTCGCCGCGCCGATTACTTCGCCGACGTGACCTTTGAGGATGAGCTGGAGCAGCGCGCCGCCCGCACGGTCGATCCTGAACAGGCGCGCCGACGGCGCAAGCAGCTGTGGAACGCCGCGCTCACCGCCGTGGAGGTCGCCGCCGCCGTCGGCTTGATCGTCCTGCTGATCGGCTTGCTGCAATCCTTTGAGGAGGTCTCGCGCCAGAGCGCCCTGCTGCAAGCTGAGGCAGAGGCGACTCGCCGCGCGCAATTCGTGCCGCCCACGCCCACGCCGCTGATCAACCTGAGCGCCGTGGTCTTGCCGGGCGGGCACACCTTCCGCGAGGACGAGGCAGTCTTCAACCTTGAGGAAGTGCCCGCCCAATACCGCGATCAGTTCGCCAATTTCGCAGCGAGCCTGCCCGCCCGCCGTCCCACGCCCAGCCGCGAGGGGCCAGTGCGCATCCGCATCCCGCGCATCGGCGTGGATAGTCAGATCGTCAGCGGCGACGACTGGGAGGCGCTCAAACTGGGCGTCGGGCATCACATCGGCAGCGCCAAGCCGGGCGAGCGCGGCAACATGGTGCTCTCCGCCCACAACGACATCTACGGCGAGATTTTCCGCCACCTCGACCGCCTGCAGCCCGGCGATGAGATCATCGTCAGCACGTGGACGAAGGACTACACCTACATCGTGCAGCCCAACGCCGAGCGCGGCGTCATCAAAGGGCATCAGATCGTCTCGCCGACGGACGTCTGGGTGCTGAGCGGCGGCGGCGATATCGCCCGCCTGACCCTGATCTCGTGCTATCCTTACCGCGTCAACACCAAGCGCATCGTGGTCTTCGCCGTGCTGAAGCCGTAGGCTCACTCCAGCTGCTGGCGCACCGCCTGATAGAGCGTCTCGGAGCGCAGATCGGCGAGGGCGAAGCACGGGCTGCCCAGATGCTCCGCCAACTGGCGCGCCAAGCCCTGATCGAAGGCGGGATGCTCCATGTTGATGGTCACGCTGCGGATGTTCGCCGCGCGGATGCGCTCCGCCAGCTGATGCGCCTCCTGCTGAGGCGGCAGATCGGTCAGCGAGACGTTGCCCGCCCCGTCGGTCAGCAGGATCATCAGCGGCATCACATCCGGATGCAGGCGCTTCTCGCGCTCGAAGACTTGCAGCGCCAAGAGCAAGCCGGCGGAGAGCGGCGTCTTGCCGCCGACTGGAATCTCCGCCAACGCCTTGCGCGCCAAGACGACCGAGTTGGTGGGCGGCAAGATCAAATTCGCCCGATCCTTCTGGAAGACGATCAAGCCGACGCGGTCGCGGCGCTGATAGGCATCGGTCAGCAGGGAGAGGATGGCGCCCTTAGTCGCCTGCATCCGCTCGGTGACCGCCATGCTCCACGAGGCATCCACCACGAACAAGATCAGGTTAGCGGCGCGCTTGACGCGGACTTTACGCTGCAGGTCTTGCTTTTCGATGCTATAGGCGAGGTTGTGGTGCGGGCGGCGGCGCTGATAGGGCGCGGCGGCGCGCAGCGTGGCGTCAAAAGCGATGTCGTCGGGCTTGGCGTCGGCTGGGCGCGCCCGAATGTAGCGCCCGCGCTTGCGCTCGGTGCGCGTCTGGCTGCGCCGACCCGCCGTCTTGCGCGTGAGGCGGTCTAGGGGCGTATCCAGCTTGCGGGTGTTGAATTCCGCCGACGGATCGACGCGCTTGCCGCCCTCCCACCAGCGGGCGTCGCGTCGGTCGAAGACCGATTGCAGGGCGGGCTCAGCCTCGCCCGTCTCAGGCTGCGGCTCAGCCGACTGGCTCTGCTCCGCGCTCACGGACGGGCTTTTTTTTTATCCGCCGCGGCAGCCTGCGGGATGGTCTCCAGCTGATCGGTCGGCTCGTATTGCGCCTGCAGCTGCTGAACGCGCTCTTCAAGGTTGGCGAGGCTGGCTTGCGCCTCGTGGAACGGACCGCGCTTGAGGCGATGCGGCAAAGCCAGTTCCGCCGCGATCATGATGTCGCGCTCGCTGATGCGCTTGCGCCCTTCGAAGGCGGCGTGCGCGCGGGCAGTCTTGAGGATGACCAAGTCGGCGCGGTGACCGTCCACGCCCAAGCTGGCGGTCAGGTTGGCGATGGTGAACAGATCGCGGCTGGTGTAGCTGACCTGATCGACGATTTGGCGGGCTGCCTCGATCTCATCGCTCAGTTTCTGCTCGGAGGCTTGCCAAGCGGCGCGGAACGCCTCCGCATCGGCATCGAAGGCGATGTGGCGCTCCAAGATCGCCATGCGCTCGCGCGCGGTCGTGATGCCGCGCACCTCCACCGAGAGCGCGAAGCGATCGAGCAGCTGCGGGCGCAGATCGCCTTCTTCCGGGTTCATCGTGCCGACCAAGATGAAGCGCGCCGGGTGCTGAAAGCTGATCCCTTCGCGCTCGACCGTGTTGACGCCCATGGCTGCCGAGTCGAGCAGCAGATCGACCACGTGATCGTCGAGCAGGTTGACCTCATCGACGTACAGGATGCCGCGATTGGCGGCGGCGAGGACGCCCGGATCGAAGTGGCGCTCGCCCTTTTTGATGGCTTTCTCGATATCGAGCGTGCCGACGACGCGATCCTCGGTGGCGCTGACGGGCAGATCGACCATGCGGATTTTGCGGCGCGCCACGGGCAGCTCTTCGCCGCGCGCGAGGCGCTCGCGACACGCATCGCAGAGCAGATCGGGGCGGTCGGGGTCGCAGCTGAAGGGGCAATCCGCCACCACGCGGATTTCGGGCAAGAGCGCCGCGAGGGCGCGCACCGCCGTCGATTTGGCTGTGCCGCGCTCGCCGCGAATCAGCACGCCGCCGATGCTCGGATTGATCGCGTTCAGGCACAGCGCCAATTTCATGCGGCTCTGCCCGACGATGGCGCTGAAAGGATACACGGACTGTCTAGCCATTGGGATATTCTCTAACTGTGTTCATCGCGCAGCCTGTTCTGAGAGTATAGCGCGCCCGTCCTGAAATGCACAGGCGCTCACTGCGCGGCTTTGGGGAACAGATCGGCGATATTGAGCGCGAAATTGGGCAGGACGGCGCTGCCCGTGAGCTGCTCCCCCTCCACAAATTGGCGGACGTGCGCGCCTGCCTCTGCGGGCGTGTAGAGGCGCATCATGCGCTCCTCAGGGTAGATCAGCCAGACCTCGCGGGCGCCGTAGGCGAAGTACAGCAGCACCTTGCGCAGCATATCGCGCTCGGTATTCGTAGGCGACATGACCTCAACTGCCAAGTCGGGCATGATGGCGAAGCGCTCGGGCAGGCGCGGGGCGCGCTCAAAGCTCACGAAGGAGAGGTCGGGCTGCACGATCACGCCGTCGGCGGGCTCGTAATCGAGGTTATCGCCGAAGACGTAGCCGAGCGGGAACTGCTCAAGGAATTTGCCGATCCAAATGACCAGCTGGGCGACGATCCACTGATGGAGGGGACTGGGCGATGGCACTTCGACGATCTCTCCCTCGTGCAGCTCAAAGCGCTTGTGGGCGTTGTGAGGCAGCTCGCAAAATTGGCGGAACTCGGCGCTGCTGAGGCGCGCGCGGGCTTGTGCCATGCTCTTTTGAGCCTCCTCAGCGCTCCGCCGCCTGAATTTGGTAGACCTTGAAGCCGTTGGGCGGCAGCGAGGCGTACACGCCGCCGCTGAGCAGCGAATCGGTCGGGATCACGAAAGTCTCGGCGCGATTGAAGACGTCGCTGAAGCGCCAGGCGGTCGCGCCGCCCAGCGCTGGGTCGCCCAGCATGACGCGCCCTTGCGCGGCGCTATCGCGGCTCAGGTTCAGCGCGATCAGCCGCCGTTCGTCGCCGAGCGTCCAGGTGTAGGCGAGCAGCGGCTCGTTGTGGCTGCCGCCGCTCAGCGGCAGCGTGCCGAGCAGGTTGAAGACGCCCTCATGGTAGATGGGCGCGTCGACCTCCGCCAGCAGCGCGCGGTAGAAGGCTTGCGTCTCAAGCTCAACTGGCTCGTGCGGGCGCGCGCCCAGCTGCACGGGCAACTTGACGCGCCTGCCCTCGAACTGCCCTTCGTAGAATAGGGTCATGCCGGGCAAGGTGGCGCACAGCAGCGCCGCCATGTGTCCGCGCGTGCGCCCGAAGCTCGCCATGCTGCGCGCCTCGTCGTGATTCTCGGTGAAGCGCACCATGCGGCGCTGGTAGCTGAGCGCCGCTGTGAGGTGATCGCGCACGGCGGCGGGCGACTCGTGCAGCAGGCGGTCGTAGAGGCGCTTATCGTAGGTGTAATCGAAGCCTTGCGCCAAGAGCTCCGCCTCCATATCCCAGTAGACCTCCGCCATGAACAGGAAGTCGGGGTGTTGGGCGCGCACGCCGCCGATCACCTCGATCCAGAACTCTTGATCGGGCAGTTCAGGGCGCTGCCAGGTCTGGCTGAAGACGCGATTGACCAGCAGCATCGCCATATCGCAGCGCACGCCATCGCACTGCTCGGCGATCTCGCAGAGGGTCTGCAGGGTGACTTGGCGCGCCAAAGGCGAGAAAGCGTCGACTTGCGCCGTATCCGACCAAGCCGGGAAGTACGGGTCGCGCCCGTGGGCGAAGTAGCGACCGTTCGCCTCTGGGCGGGGGGCGGCGAAGTATAGATTGGGCTGGGCGGCGGCTTGCTCAGGCGTGGCTTGGATCAGCGCGTCGGGCGCGTCTGCCGTCCAGTGATGGTCGACTGCGACGTGATTGGGCACGAAATCGAGGATCAGCTTGATCCCGCGCTCAGCCAGCTTGCGGCGGAAGCTCGCCAGCGCCTCGCGCCCGCCGTAATGCGCGTCCACGGCGTAGCGGTAGACGGCGTAAGGCGAGCCGATGATCTGCGCCTGTGTGACGCTGGGCAGGGCGCGCCGATACTCTTCGATCAGGAAATTCAGGTGGCGGGCGATCTCGCGCCCGTGCGGGCTGCGCTCCCAGATGCCCATCAGCCAGACGGCATCGATGTGCAAGCCCGCCAGCTCATCGAAGACCTCATCGGGCAAGTCGGCGAGGGTGAGCGGCTGGTTGTAGCGCTGGCGCAGCTCCTCCAACCATACCCACGTGTTGATCTCATACAGCAGCGGATTATTTCGCAGCATGGCATGTTCGGTCGGTCGCTTGAGTTTCTCTCAGATTATGGCACACTCACGCCGAGATGGGCGAGATCGCTCTCGCCCATGCCGACGCTGTGCTTGGCGCGTCCCCTCAGCGGGGGCGGCAGAGCGCCTCGCAAGGGATGCCGTTGCCGTCGCGATCAAGGCGCGTGTTGCCCGCCCGCAAGCACGCCATCGCCTCCTCGCAAGTGGTGAAATCTGAGCAGGTGAAGGTCAGGTCGGGGCATTCGCTCACGCTGAGGGTCGGCGTGGCGACCGCCGACGCGGCGTCGCAGGTCACGTTGGTTGAGTCGCGCCCGATGCCGAAGACTCGGTCGAACTCTTGCTTGTAGAGCGCGGCGACCTGCGGACTGCGGAGGATCAGGATGCTCTCGTCGTTGACGGTATCGGCGGCGCGCGTGTGATTGAACGAGCCAGTGATGACCGTCCGATCATCGATGATGAAGACCTTGTGATGCATGGTGTAGGGGTTGCCATCGACTTTGACGCGCGCGCCCGCGCAGAAGAGGGTTGGGTAGGCGCCCTGCGAGGCGCCGCGATTCTCAAAGACGCCCTCGACGGTCACGCCCGCCTTTTTGCGCTCCAAGAGGGCGGCGGCGAGGTCGGGGTGGGTGAAAGTGAAGCTCATGAAGCGCACCGAGCGCCGCGCGGCGCGCACCTCCGCCACGATGCGCGCCATGACGCCATCGGGCGGGGCGAAGTAGTTCTCCACCACCACGCCATCGATGGTCAGGCGGGGCGTTTGAGCGCCTTCGGGTCGGCGCCTGCCGAAGAGCTGATTTTCGTACATGTTATCGAAGACGCGCTGATAGTTGGCGATCAGGCGCTGATTGGTGATGCGCAGCAGGTTGTTGTTGTTGCGGAAAGTGTCGTTCCACGAGGCGTTCCACGAGCCGACGAACAAGACCGCGCCATCGATGATCAGCAGCTTCTCGTGCATCAAGCCGTTGGAGCGCCCGCCATCGACGAAGGGGACGTTGGCGGCTTTGAGCGCCTCAAGCGCATCGAAGGGATCGCGCCCGCGTGCCGCCGGCACGCTCTGCGAGCCGTTCTGGACGTCCAGCACGAGGCGCACCGCCACGCCGCGCCGATGCGCCCCGATCAGGGCGTTGACCACGCTGGGGACGTTGAAATCGAAGAAGGCGGCGTCGATGCGGCGGCGCGCCGCGTTGATCAGCGGCACGACTTGCCGATCTATCCCGCTGTTGACCTGATCGGGCGGGTCGGGGTTGGTGAAATAGACCGACAACCACGGCAGGACGTTGCCGACATCGAGCGGCAAGCCGACGGCGACGGCGGTCGGGGCGGGAGTCGTCGGCGCGGGGACGGTCGGCGCAGGGACGGTCGGCGCGACGGTTGGCTGTGGGGCGGCGGCATCGGCGCAAGCGCTCAGGGCTAGGCTGAGGACGATCAGCGCCAAGAGCGCCGCGCGGCGCGAGCGCGCCGCAAAGAGCTTAGCTTTCATCAATCTCCTCGTCATCATCAGGTGATTCAGGCGTCTCGGTCTCCAGCGCGCTGCCGAGCGCCTCGATTTGGTTGTGCAGATCGCGGAGCTGCTCCTGAGGCAAGAAGTCGCCGAGCGCATCGGCGAGGTTGCCCAGCGCGCCGCGCAGCAAATTGAGCGACTCCTGAACATTTTGAACCGTCTGCGCGTGGGCGGGCGAGGGCGGCTCGCCCGACTCGGCGGGCGGGCGGACGTTCTCGGCGAAGTCGAGCAGGGCGCGCAAGGCGGCGACGTTATCGCTCTGCGCGCGCATGATCGCCGCCAGCTCAGGCAGGATCGGATGATCGGAGGCGTCGGGCTGCTCGAAGGTCAGGGCGTATTGCCGCAAAAAGGCGCGCATGAGCTCCAGCAGAGTCGGCTCGGAGGCGAGGCGGAAGCGCGCGATCAAGTTGTTGGCGGCGCGCAGCGTCGCCTTGAGCGCCTCGACTTTCTGCCAACCCAGCTCCTCATCGGCGATCTCGCCCACCAAACGCGGCAAGACTCGCCGCGTCCAGCTGAGCAGGTAGTTCGCCTCCCTATCCCCCAGATTTGCCAAGAGCGAGGGGTTCTCCAAGATTTGATCCATCACCAGCCCGATATCCATCGCACAGCCTCCTGCGCTGCGAACGCGAACGCTCTGAGTGTAGCCCTAAAGCGCAAAATTTCCCACTCACGGGCTTCCTTAAGCACTTTTCATTGACAAGCGCGCTAACTCTCGCCATAATCGCCCGTATGCGCCTTTTATTAACTCGCCGTCTATGGCTCGCCCTGAGTCTGTGCCTGCTGCCCGCCATCTTCGGCTGCGCTTTGGCTCAGCAGCCTTTGCCGACCGTGCTGGTCGTGACCGCCACGCTCAGCCCGATTCAGCCGACCGAGACGCCCAGCCCGCCCACGGCGACGCCCGCGCCGCCGCCCACGCCCACGCCAATCCCCTTCGTCGCCATCGCGGAGGCGAGCGCAGCGCTCCAAAACGGCAACTTCGAGGCAGCCGTCCAGATTTATCGCGCCATCCTCGATCAGCCGATCACGAGCGTCGATCCGCGCCTGCGCGCCGATGCCGCCTTCGGCTACGGGCAAGCCGCCCTGCGCGAGGGGCAGTTCGGGCTGGCTGTGGAGGCGCTCAGCCAGTTCCTCAGCGCCTATCCCGACGATCCGCGCCGCGCCCAAGCCCATTTCCTGCGCGGCGATGCCTATCTGGGCGCCTCGCAGTGGGCGGCGGCTATCGCCGAATTTCAAACGTATCTCGCCCTGCGCCCCGGCTTGATCGATAGCTACGCCTACGAGCGCATCGGCGATGCCTACCTCGCCCTCGGCGACTCGGCGGGGGCGCTCGCCAACTATGCCCTCGCTGTGGAGCGCTCGCGCAGCCTTGTGCCGATGCTGATCCTGCGCGAGAAGCTCGCCGCCGCCTACCTGAACACGGGCAATCTCGCCGCCGCTGTGGAGCAGTACGACGCCATCTTGAGCGTGGCGCGCAACCCCGGCTACCGCGCCGCCATCACGTTCGCGGCGGCGAACGCCCTGCAGCGCGCCAACAACCTCGCTGCCGCCTTGCCGCGCTTTCAGGAGATCGTCCGCGAGTACCCTGAGACGCCTGAGGCGTATCGCGCCCTGCAAGTGCTGCTGGCGAACGGTCTGCAGGTGGAGAGCCTGCTGCGCGGGCGCATCAGCTACGCCGCCAAAGATTACGCCGCCGCCATCGAAGCCTTTCACGCCTATACCACCAACACCCCGCTCGGCGAGATCGATCCGAACGTCTATCTGCTGCTGGGGCGCGCCTACCGCGAGGTCGGCAACGCCGCCGCCGCCAACACCGCCTTCGAGACCATCCTGACCAACTATCCCACCAGCCCGCGCTTCGGCGAGGCGTGGCTGGAGCAAGGGCGCACGCTCTTCCTCAGCGGCGATGTGCAAGGCGCCATCGCGCGCTACATGGCGCTGGCTGAGCGGCATCCGAACCTGCCCGAGGCGGCTGAGGCGCTCTGGCGGGTCGGCTATTTGCACTCCACGCAGGGCGATGGCGAGCAGAGCCTCGCCACGTTCGAGATTCTGGGCAGCAAGTATCCCGCCACCCAGCAGGCGATGGATGGACTCTTCCGCGGCGGCATGGCGGCTTACAATCAGGGCGCTCTAGCCCGCGCCGAGCGCCTTTTCTCGCTCCTGGCGACGGGCGGCAAGGGCGAGCTGCAAGCGGCGGGCTACCTGTGGCTGGGCAGACTCTATCAGATCAACAATCAGGAGGCGTTGGCGCGCAGCGCCTACGCCCAAGCCGCCCAGATCGATCCCGGCGGCTATTACAGTCTGCGCGCCGCCGACCTGTTAGCTGGGCGCGGTGGCTTCGTGCCGCCCCCGCGCCTCGATTGGGCGTTCAATCAGCCGCAGCACATCGAGGAAGCTGAGGCGTGGCTGCGCCAGACCTTCAAAATTGAGGGCGGCGGCGCCCTGTGGTGGCTCTCGCCGACCCTTGAGGCGGATGAGCGCATGGTGCGCGGCGCCGAGCTGTGGGCGGTCGCCGCTTATGAGGACGCCAAAGCCGAGTTCAGCGCCCTGACCGAAGCCTACGCCCAGAATCCGCTCGCGCTCTATCAGCTCGCCTCGTACTACTACCGCATCGGTCACTACCGCGAGGCGATCGCCGCCGCCGCCAAGCTGATCGACGGCGCGGGCATCCCGACGGCGCAGGCGCCCAAGTACATCGCCGCGTTGCGCTACCCCATCGCCTACGCCGACCTCGTCCTGCCCGCCGCGCAGCAGTACGGCGTCGATCCGCTCCTCGTCTTCAGCCTGATCCGCCAAGAGAGCCTCTTTCAGAGCGCCGCCACCTCCAGCGCCCAAGCGCAAGGCTTGATGCAGATCATCCCAAGCACGGGCAGTTACATCGCCCGCAAGCTGGGCAAGCGCGACTATCAAAATAGTGACCTCTATCGCCCTTATGTGAACGTGCCGTTCGGCGTGTACTACTTATACGAACAGCTTCAAACTTTCAACGGGAATGTGTACGCGGCACTGGCAGCCTACAACGGCGGACCGGGCAACAGCGCCACTTGGCTGCGCATCAGCGGGGGCGATCCCGACCTGTTCCTACAGGCGATCACCTTCGCCGAGACGCGCACCTACGTCCGCCGCATCTATGAGCAGTACGCCATCTACGCTGCCATCTACGCCGCCCGCTGACGTTCGTTGAGCGATCTTTTGCCTTGCAAAGGGAGAGAAGCTATGAAACGAGTTGCGATCTTGCACTATGCCAGCCCGCCCGTCGTCGGCGGCGTCGAGTCGACCATCGCTTATCACGCGCGCGGATTGGCTGATCTGGGCTACGCTGTGCGCGTGATCAGCGGCAGCGGCGGCACCTTCGATCCGCGCGTCGAGACGGTCATCGATCCGCTCTTCGGCTCTTCGGCGTCGGAGGTGCTCAACGTCAAACGCGAGTTGGATCACGGGCAGGTCACCGAGACCTTCTGGCAACTGGTCGATAGCATTCGCGAGCGCCTGACCAACGCCTTGAAGGACTGCGAGGTCTGCATTGCGCACAACGTCACCTCGTTACATAAGAATCTGGCGCTGACTCAGGCGTTGGTCTCGGCGGGCAACGGCAGCCGCCGCCGCCTGATCGCCTGGACGCACGATCTAGCCTGGACGAATGCCCAATACCTGCCTGAGCTGCACAGCGGCGCCCCGTGGGACTTGCTGCGCCAACCGTGGCCCAACGTGCGCTACGTGACGGTCTCTGAGGCGCGCCGCAGCGAGCTCGCCGAGCTGCTGAACATCCCGCCTGATCACATCGCGGTGGTGGTGCCGGGCATCGATCCCGCTCGTTTCTTCCAGTGGACGCCGCTGACTATCAAGCTGGCAGATCGGCTGCGCCTGCTGGATGCCGACGGCATCTTGCTTTTGCCGGCGCGCATCACGCGGCGCAAGAACATCGAGCTGGGCATCAAGGTGCTGCACGCCATGCGCGATCTGAGCGGGCGCGACTACCGCCTGATCGTGACCGGTCCGCCCGGTCCGCACAATCCCGCCAATCCGGGCTATCTGGGCGAGCTGCTCAGGCTGCGCCAAGAGCTGGGCGTGGAAGATGCCGTCCATTTCTTGTATCAATACGGCGACGGCGACCCGCAACTCATCCCTGACGATGCCACGATGGCCAACCTGTTCGTCCTCGCCGACGCGCTGTTCTTCCCCAGCACGCAGGAGGGCTTCGGCATCCCGATCCTCGAGGCGGGCTTGGCGGGCATCCCATCTTTTTGCGCCGATATCCCGCCTTTGCGCCGCACCGGGCTGCACGATGCCTACTACTTCGATCCGATCAAGGGCGTCCCGCGCGATATCGCCGCCACCATCATCTCGACCTTAGAGGTCAGCCCGCCCAGCCGCCTGCGCGTGCGCGTGCGCAAACACTATCGTTGGGACGTGCTGATCCGTACGCACGTCGTGCCACTGGTGGAAGGAAAGTGAGGCTGATGACCACGCCCGCCCCTTACCGAATCGTCATTGCGCTCAGCGCCGCCGAGCGCCTTGAGGCATGGGTTGCCTTTGCCGAAAAAATGGCGGCGGCGCCCTCGATCCCGCTTGAAATTCACCTGCGCGCCATGCTGACCATGCCTGAGGGCGTCTCGCTGAGCGAAGGTACGCTGCAGGCGCGCCAAATGCGCGATGCGCTCGATGCGCTCGCCAAGGCGCGCGCCAACATCCACGACGAGACGCGCGTCTACGTCGATTACAAGCCGATGCTCAGCGTGATCGAGGAGATCGAGGCGCAAGCCGCCGACCTGCTGATCGCCGAGTGGGCGGGCGCCCTAGAGCCGAGCGGCGGCATCAGCACGGATACGATCCTGCGCGAGACGCCCTGCGACGTCGTGCTGATCAGCCGCCAAAACTGGCAGGCTGAGGGCGGCGTGCTGCTCTCGCTGCGCGGCGGTCCGAACCTCTCGCTCGGCACGCGCGTCGCCAGCGCCCTCGCCGAGCGCGCCCCCATCACGCTCTTGCACGTCGCCAGCAGCCCGTACGAGTCGCAGCCCTACAGCGTGATGCTCAGCACCGACGCGCGCATCGCCCGCACCGTGACCGTCAGCGGCGATATCACGCAAGCGATTCTGGCGGAATCGGCGGGGCAGAAAGCCATCGTGATGGGCGCCGCCTTCCAGCAGTTGGATCGGCGCAGCAGCGCTACCAGTCCGCTCGTGCGCACCATCTTCGAGCAGACCCGCTTGCCGATCATCCTCGTGCGCGCCCACGCCCCAGAGGAGTTCGCTTTCCACGCCCCGCGCCCGCTCATCCGCAAGAGCGAGCCGCTCTCCGTGCGCGTCGATCGCTGGTTCGCCGAGAACACCTTCCACAGCGAGGAATTCGCCGATTTGCAGGCGCTCTTGGCGCTCAAAGAGAAGCAAGGCGTGACGATTGGCTTGGCGCTGCCCGCCCTGAACGAGGAGAAGACCGTCGGCAACGTGATCAGCACGGTCAAGAGCGCCCTGATGGACGCCGTGCCGCTGCTCGACCAGATCGTGCTGATCGACAGCGACTCGACCGATAACACGGTCGCCATTGCGCAGTCGCTGGGCATCCCGACCTATAAGCATCCTGAGATTCTGCCCGAAGTGGGCAGCTATCGCGGCAAGGGCGAGGCGCTCTGGAAGAGCTTGTACGTGCTGGAGACGGACATCATCGCCTGGATCGATACCGATATCACCAACATCCATCCGCGCTTCGTCTACGGCTTGCTCGGACCGCTGCTCAAGCGCGCCAACGTGCAGTACGTCAAGGGCTTCTATCAGCGCCCGATCAAGGTCGGCGAGCAGCTGCAAGCGTTCGGCGGCGGGCGCGTGACCGAGTTGGTGGCGCGTCCCCTGCTGAATCTGTTCTATCCGGAGCTCTCAGGCGTGGTGCAGCCGCTCTCCGGCGAGTACGCCGGCAGGCGCAGCGCCTTGGAGCGCGTGCCGTTCTTCAGCGGCTACGGCGTGGAGACCGGCTTGCTGATCGACCTGCACGAGCAGCACGGCTTGGAGGGCATCGCCCAAGTTGACCTTGAGCAGCGCGTCCATCACAATCAGCCGCTGGTCGGCTTGAGCAAGATGTCCTTCGCCATCCATCAGGTCTTCATCTCGCGGCTGGAGCGGCGCTACGGCGTCGAGCTGCTGGATAAAGCGAATCGCAGCATGAAGCTGATCGTGCATGAGCCGAATCGCTTCAGCCTCGATATCGCCGAGATCAGCGACGTGGAGCGCCCGCCGATGATCACAGTGCCCGCCTACCGCGAACGCTTCGGCATTCCCAGCTGAGATGCGCGCCCTGTTGCTGCTGCTGAGCCTCGCCGTGTGGCTGATCGGCGCGCCCGCCGCCGCGCAGAGCGCGCCGCCCTGCCAAGATCGCCACGACTTGCCCTACGTCCCCGACGTGGGGCTGTGCCCTGAGATGATTTTGGAAGATTTCGAGGCGGCGGGCGACCTCGCCGCTCTGAGCAGCCTCGTCTTCACGGCGGAGGGCGCGCTGTACTTCACCAGCCCCGCGCGGCGAGCCGTCTATCGCCTGCCGCCCGATGGCGAGGGCTTCTTCGGCGCGCCTGAGCTGGTCGGCGCGCTGCCTGAGGCGCCTTTCGGCATCGCCTACGCCGCCGACGAGGACGTCTTCTACGTCGCCGCTGAGCAGAGCCTCTTCCGCCTGAGGCGCGACGGCTCAGCGCAGCCGATCTACCGCGATCCGAGCGCGCGCTGGTACGGCGAGCTGCACCTCGGCGCCGATGGCAGGCTTTACGCCGCGCGCAACGCCGCCGATGGCGCCGCTTTGCTCAGCCTTGAGCGCGACGGGAGCGATCCGCGCCTTGAGACGACGGGTTTGCGCCGTTTGTTCGGCTTCGCGTGGGCGGATGACGGGCTGATCCTCGCCGACGAGGCGGAGAGCGCCCTCTACAGCCTGCGCGAGGGCGCTCTGAGGCGCCTCGCCGAGCTGCCGTCGCACAGCGCGCCGCGCGGCATCCTGCACTACGACTCGGCGAGCATGGCGCAGTGGCGCGGCGGCGTATTCGTGGCGCTGAGCGGCTCGTGGAACGCGACGCGCATCAGCGGCTACGCCGTCTACTGGCTCAATCCCGCCCAGCCGAGCGCCCAGCAGCAAGTCATCCCCAGCTACTTCGGCTGGGATGCCGAGAACTTGGCGCTGCGGAGGCTCTCCTTTCATCCGCTGCAGCTGATGAGCCTCGCCACCGACGCCAACGGCTGGCTCTACACAGCCCTTGCCGAGGGGTACATCTATCGCTTTCGCCCGCGCTAGGCGCCGCGCTATAATCGCGCCTTGTGAGCTAACTTCCAGATCGCGCAACGGGGAACATGCCCAAACGTACTGATCTTCACACGATCTTGATCATCGGCAGCGGTCCGATTGTGATCGGGCAGGGCTGCGAGTTCGATTACAGCGGCACTCAAGCCTGCAAAGCCCTCCGCCGCGAAGGCTACCGCGTGGTGCTGATCAACAGCAACCCCGCCACCATCATGACCGACCCCGAATTTGCCGACGCCACCTACATCGAGCCGCTCACGCCCGAAGTGCTGCGCATGGTCATCCAGCAGGAGCGCCCCGACGCCCTCCTGCCGACCATGGGCGGGCAGACGGCGCTGAACTTGGCGATGGCGTTGCACAAAGACGGCACGCTCGCCGCTCACAACGTCGAGCTGATCGGCGCGACGGCTGAAGCGATTGAGCTGGCTGAGGATCGGCAGCGCTTCCGCGACGCCATGGCGGAGATCGGCATGAAGATGCCCCTCAGCCAGACCGTGACGAGCGTTGAGGAGGCGCTCGCAGTGGCTGAGCGGATCGGCTATCCCGTCTTGGTGCGCGCCTCGTTCACTTTAGGCGGCACGGGCGGCGGCATCGCCCATGACGCCGCTGCGCTGCGCGCCCTCGCCGCGCACGGCTTGAACGAGTCGCCCATCCATCAAGTCCTGATCGATCAATCCGTGCTGGGCTGGAAAGAGTACGAGCTGGAGATCATGCGCGATAAGCGCGATAACTTCGTGGTGGTCTGCGGCATTGAGAACCTCGATCCGATGGGCGTCCACACCGGCGACTCGATCACGGTCGCGCCCATCCAGACCCTGACCGACCGCGAGGTGCAGCGCCTGCGCGATATGGCGAAGCTGATCATTCGGCGGGTCGGCTTGGAGACGGGCGGCGCAAACATTCAGTTCGCCGTCCGCCCCGAAGACGGCGAGGTGGTCGTCATTGAGATGAATCCGCGCGTCTCGCGCTCGTCGGCGTTGGCGAGCAAGGCGACGGGCTTCCCCATCGCCAAGATCGCGGCGCTGGTCGCCGTCGGCTACACGCTCGACGAGATTCCCAACGACATCACCCGCAAGACCAAAGCCAGCTTCGAGCCGTCGCTGGATTACGTCGTGGTCAAGATACCGCGCTGGAACTTCGAGAAATTCCGCGGCACCGACCCGACGCTCGGTCCGCAGATGAAGGCGGTCGGCGAGGTGATGGCGATCGGGCGCACCTTCCCGGAGGCGCTCCAAAAGGCGATTGCCAGCCTCGATATCGGGCTGTTCGGCTTCGGCGATCAAGCCGACAATCCGCACTACGCTGTGCCGCTGGAGCAGATCGCCACCCCGACGGCGCAACGCTTGTATCAGGTGGCGGCGCTCTTGCGGCGCGGCGCGCCTGAGGCGGAGATTTGCCGCCTGACGGGCTACGATGCCTGGTTCGTGCGCCAAATGGCGCTCCTGGCCCAGCAAGCCAACGCGATTCAGGCGCAATACGCGCGCGGCGAGCGCCACTGGCGGCATTGGAAGCAGCTCGGCTTCAGCGATCGGCTGCTGGCGAAGCTGATCGGGACGTCGGAGGCGGCGATCCGCGCCGAGCGCCAAGCGGCGGGCGTCCGCGCCAACTTCTATCGCGTCGATACCTGCGCCGCCGAGTTCGAGGCGTACACGCCCTACCTCTACAGCACCTACGAGCGCGATTGCGAGGCGCAGCCGACCGAACGCCCCAAGATCGCCATCTTGGGCGGCGGTCCGAACCGCATCGGGCAGGGCATCGAGTTCGATTATTGCTGCGTTCACGCCTGCTACGCCCTCAGAGAGATGGGCTACGAGACCATCATGATCAACAACAACCCTGAGACGGTCAGCACGGACTACGACACGGCGGATCGGCTGTACTTCGAGCCGCTGACCCTTGAGCACGTCCTGAACGTGATCGAGACCGAGCGCCCGCAAGGGGTCTTGGTGCAGTTCGGCGGGCAGACCCCGCTGAACATCGCCCGCCAGCTGGCAGATGCGGGCGTGCCGCTCATAGGCACGCCCATCGAGGCGATTGAGACGGCGGAGGATCGGGAGCGCTTCAATCAATTCATGCGCCAGCTGGACATCCCGCAGCCGGAGGGGCGCATCGCCCGCTCGCCCGAGGCGCTCTTCGCCGCCGCCGAGCAGATCGGCTATCCGGTGCTGGTGCGTCCGAGCTACGTGCTGGGCGGGCGCGGCATGGCGATCTGCTTCAGCCGCGAGCAGCTCGCCGCCCTGCTGCAGACGGGCGACATCGCCTGGGATGGGCAAGCCGTGCTGATCGATCAATTCCTCGACGACGCCTTCGAGGTCGACGTGGACGCCCTGTGCGACGGCGAGCGCGTCACCATCGGCGGCATCATGCAGCACATCGAGGAGGCGGGCATCCACAGCGGCGACTCGGCGTGCGTCTTGCCGCCCTATAAGATCAGCTACTACTACCTCGATCAAATCCGCGAGTACACCGAGCGCATCGGCTTGGCGCTGGGCGTGAAGGGCCTGTTCAACATCCAATTCGCC
The DNA here is from genome assembly GCA_938005675.1 of uncultured Anaerolineae bacterium. Lineage (GTDB taxonomy): Bacteria > Chloroflexota > Anaerolineae > Aggregatilineales > UBA2796 > CP2-2F. Next base: position 14,101 of record CALKXH010000089.1, on the reverse strand, counting down.
ATCAAGAACGACGTGGTCTACGTGCTGGAGGTCAATCCGCGCGCCAGCCGCACCACGCCTTTCGTCAGCAAGGCGACGGGCGTGCCGTTAGCCCGCCACGCCGCCCAGATCGCCGTCGGGCGCAGCCTGCGCGAGATCGGCTTCACCCAAGAGCCGAAAGTGGACGGTTTCTTCGTCAAGGAGGCGGTCTTGCCCTTCCGCAAGCTGCCCGATAGCGAGGCGCGGCTCGGACCGGAGATGCGCAGCACCGGCGAGGTGATGGGACACGCCTCCACCTTCGGGCACGCCTTCGCCAAGTCGCAGAGCGCGGCGGATATGGCGTTGCCGCTGAGCGGCAGCGTGCTGATCACGGTCAACGACTTCGATAAGAGCGCGGCAGCCAAGATCGCGCGCGACTTGCACAACATGGGCTTCAAGCTGATCGCCACAGCTGGCACGGCGCGCTTTTTGAGCAACGTCGGCTTGCCCGTCACGCCCATCGCCAAAGTCAGCGAGGGCAGCACCGCCATCCTCGATGCCCTGCGCGACGGGGCGATTCAGCTGGTCATCAACACCTCGCTGGGCGGGCAAGCCCACGATGACGGGCGTTTCATCCGCAACGCGGCGGCGAAATACCGCGTGCCAATCGTGACGACGCTCTCGGCGGCGCAAGCGACCGTGCAGGGCATTCAGGCGCTCTGCCGCAAGCCGCTGCGCGTGCGCAGTCTGCAGGCGCACTACCGCGCCAACGGACGTTAGCTGTTGGGCGGCTTGTGCGCAGCCTGATCGGCTTCGTAAGCGGCTTGATCGACTAGCGTGCCGCCCTGCACCTCGACGTGCGTGACAGTGCGATTCTTATCGTAGGTGATCGCCAGCTCAACGCGCTCGAAGCTGCGCGTGCCGACGGCGACTTTGCGCACGAAGTAGCCGCTCTCGTCGTCGGTCAGCGAGAGGTCGTTATTGGGGTTGATGCGGATGCGCAGCACCTCGCCGCTGCGCTGCACCCTGACGTAGTAGTACATGCCGATATCGCCTTGTGCGGCGGCGGCGGGCGTGCCGCTGAGCATCTGGGCGAGCTTGCGGAAGAATTTCATGGCGCGCTCCGAGGGGAACTCGCCCTGCGGGAAGGCTCCCGCAGGGCGAGCGGTGAGGTTTAACGGCGTGCAGCGCCGGCTTGCTGCATCAGCTGCTCGATATCGAAGAGGAAGGGCGCGTTGCTGGGCAGCAGGATCATGCTGATGTTGGGCGCGATCTGCTCGATGTAGCGCCACTGCAGCAGCATCGGATTCTTGCTCAGCTCGGCGTTGATCAGCGCCAATGCCTTCGCCTCAGCCTCAGCGCGGGCGATGATGGCGGCTGCCTCGCCCTCAGCGCGGGTGCGCAGAGCTTGCGCCTCGCCGGCGGCGCGCTCGCGCAGGGCGTTCGCCTCGCCCTCAGCCAGCGTACGGGCGCGGGCTGCCTCTTGCTTGGCTTGCTCCGCCTGCTGCTCGGCGACCTGCTTCTGCTCCACGGCGCGGATGAATTCCTCGCTGAAGGTGATCTCGCGGATGAGCAGCTCCTGCAGGAACAGCCCGTTCTCAGCGAAGACCGGGCGCAGATCGCGGTTCAGGTTGCGCTGCAGCTCCGGCAGGCGGGAGATGGCTTGCTCGGTGCGCGATTGACCGCTCTCATCGGTGGTGGTGATCAGGCTGGTGCCGCCGTAGAGATCGTTGACGCTATAGCTGGCCACCTGCTCGCGGATGGCGGAGCGCACCGTCGGGCGCACGAAGTCGTTCTCGTAGCGGTTCTGCCACTTGCGATGGAGGGTGTTGGCGAGGCTCGGATCGATGCGATACAGCACCGAGACGTCGATCAGCACCTGCTGACCGTCGCGGGTGCGCGCCTCGACCGCATCGGCGCGGCGCACCTGCCCCTCATCCGTCACGCGGGACATGGTGTAGGTCTGCACGACGGTTGGGTAGAGGATCGGCTCGTTGATGATGGGCAGGATGATGTGAACGCCCGGTCCGAGCGGCGTCTTCCACAGATTGCCCTCTTCCGGGTCGCCGCCGATGGCTTGGAAGACCACAGCGACCTGAGTCGCGCCGACCGTGACCAAGCCGGCGCTGGCGAGGAAGAAAATCACGCCCGCCAGCAAGCCGATGCCCGCCAAGGCGATGCCGCCGCGCGTGGGACGGTTCTGAGCGGCGTTGCTGATGGCGATGCCCACGCCTGCGAGGACTGCCAGCCAGCCCGCCAGCGAGAGAAAGCCCAGAATCGAATTCAAAGTCATCTTGAACCTCCGTCACATGGAGTGAATTTGCCCCTATGGGTTGTGCAAGTTGTATAGACTATAGCACAAAGGCGCAGCTCTTGTAACAGAAATTCGTAAATACCGCCTCAAACGCCCAATTTTTAGGCGGCTAGGGCGTCCAGTCGGCGAAGGCATCGACGACCGCCTTGATATCGTCCATCATCGGATAGAGGATCGGGCAAGTCACGCCCGCCTCGATGTACTCCTTGACTTTGGCGCGGCATTCCTCGCTCGTGCCGACTGCCATCAAGTCGCGCACGACCGAGTCGGGGATGATCTGGGCGGCGCGGGCGTAATCGGCTTCGGTGGCGGGCCAGCCGACGATCTGCTGCACGCGGCGGATCAAGTCTTCATCGACCTTGCTCGCCTTCATGATGTGTGGCTCGGTGCCGAGGTAGTAGGCGATCAGCTTCTTGCCCTCGCGCATGGCGGCGGCGGGGTCTTCGTCGGAGAGGCAACAGACGATCAGCTCAGGACGGTCGATCTGGGCGAGCGTCCGCCCCGCCCGACGAGCGCCTTGTTCCACCAGCGCAATCGCCTCGCGGATGTACTCAACTGAGACGACGTAATTCAGCACCACGCCATCGCACAGCTCGCCCGCCAGCTCCAACATGCGCGGACCGGTCGCCCCGATGTAGATCGGGATATCGCGCGGGGAGGCGTCGCCGAAAGCCACATCCAGCTTGACGCGGTCGAGGTGGACGAACTGCCCTTGATAGGTGACCTCTTGCATGGTGAAGAGGGCGCGGATTGCCTCGACGTACTCGCGCATCGCCTCAAGGGGGCGCTCGCGCCGCACCCCGACGCGGCTGGCGATGGGCTCCCACCACGCGCCCAAGCCGAGCATGATCCGCCCGCGCCCGTCGGGAGCCTTGCCCGCCAGCTCCCAGAGGGTGCTGAAAGTGGCGGCGATCACGGCGGGGTTGCGCGTCCAGATGGGCAGCACGCCCGACCCGATGCGCAAGCGGCGAGTCTGGGCGGCGAAAGCGCTCATCAGCACGACGCAATCGCGGGCGAGGCGGGTATCAGCCTGCCAAATCTCAGCGAAGCCGCGCTCTTCGGCGTAGCGCGCCATGTCCAGTTCGTAGGGGATGCTGTGCTTATCCTGCATGTAGAGCGCCATACGTTGTGGCATAGCTGTGAGTCCTTCGTGATGATATGAGGGTCTAGTGTAACAGGGCGACGCCCACGCTCAGGCCGCAGATTGCGCTTGCGCCCGCGCTGCGCAGCGCCTCGGCGCAGGCGAGCATGGTCGCGCCGGTGGTGATCACGTCGTCGACGAGGAGCAGGCGCAAGCCGCGCACGCGCTCAGGATCGGCGCGAAAGGCGTTGGCGACGTTGGCAGCCCGCTCTTGGCGGTTCAAGCCGACTTGCGGGGCGGTCGGGCGGATGCGCTGAGCGGCATCGGGCAGGTGGGGCAGCTGCAAGCGCGCGGCGAGCGCCCGCGCCAGCAGCTCAGCCTGATTGTAGCCGCGCTGGGCTAGGCGTTCGGCGTGCAAGGGCAGCGCTACAATCGCCTGAGCCTCGAAGTCGCTCTGGGCGAGGGCTTGGGCGAGGCGCTCCGCCAAGATCGGCGCTAACGCGCGCACGCCTTTGTACTTGAGGGCGTGAATGGCGTCGCGCAGGGCGCCCTCGAAGGGCGCCGCGGCAATGTGCAGGGTTAATGCCTCGCCCAGCGCGTGGTTGATGGGCGGAAAAGGCAGCTGGGCGAGGCAGTGCGGGCAGTAGTGACTGCCTATTCTGCCACAGGCGAGGCAGTGCGGCGGGAAGAGGAACTCCAGCGCGCTCTGCCAGAGCGCCTCTAACAAATTGCCCGCCGTGCGGGCGGGCAATCGCGCCGAGCGAGGCAAAGGAGTCAATTAATGACCGCCTTGCAGGATGATGATCAAGGATGGACCAAGCAGCACCAGCCAGATGGACGGGAAGATCAAGAAGACCATCGGGATCATCATCTTGACGGGCGCTTGATGTGCCTTCTCCTGAGCGCGTTGGCGGCGCTTGACGCGCATTTGGTCGGCTTGGATGCGCAGAATTTTGCCGATGCTCACGCCCAGCTGGTCGGCTTGGATGATGGCAGCCGTGAAGCTGGTCACGTCGGGCACATCCATGCTGGCAGCCATATCGCGCAGCGCCTCGCGGCGCAGCTTGCCATAGGCGATCTCTTGGATGACGCGCCCGAACGCCTGCGCAAGGTCGTTATCCCACTTATCGTAGACCTTGCCCATCGCCTGATCGAAGCCCAAGCCCGCCTCCACGCAGATGGTCAGCAGGTCGAGTGCGTCGGGCAGCGCCTTGACGATGTTCTCCTGACGTTTCTTGATCTTGCTGTTCAGCTGCGATTCGGGCAGGTAGTAGCCCAAGAAAGCCAGAAAAGCTGCCAGACCGATGCCGGAGAGGGTATCCAGCCGCAGGGTGCTGAAAGCGACGAAGGCGCCGCCCAGCCCCAGCAGGATCGTCAGCATGATGCGCGTGCCGAAGAAGGTGCGCGGGTCCATCTTGTGAGTTTGCCCCGCCAGCTCGATTTTGCGGCGGGTGGCTTCGATCTGGCTTTCGGGCGTCAGGCGGCTGAGTCGATCTGCCAAGCCCTTGAAGAGCGGCAGCAGGACGCGCTCCTTGAAGCCCATGGACAACTCGACTTCTTCTAGGGACTTGGGCATCTCGCGTTCGACGAATTCGGCGAGCCGATTCTGCAAAGGATCGCCCTTGTTTTCGCGCAAACCGACCCACACCAAGCCGATCAGCAAGCCCAAGCCGCCCAAGCCGATCACGATCAGGGCGATCGTTTGAACCGTTTCTGGTGTCATTCTCAGACCCTCCGCTAGATATCAATCGAGACGATACGCTGAATGGCTGCCATGCCGGCGACGATCATGAAGGCGCCGACTGCCAGCATCGGCCAGCCGCAGCCCGGATTGCTGAACAGATTGCTCATGTAGCGCGGGTTGATCAAGAACAGGACGATGCCCAAGAAGATCGGCAAGACGCTGATCAACCAGCCGGTGATGCGCCCTTGGGCGGTCAGCACGCGGATTTCGCCGAAGAGCTTGATGCGCTCGCGGATGGTGTGCCCGATCACCTCAAGGATTTCAGCGAGGTTACCGCCCACCTCGCGCTGGATGTTGACCGCCGTGAAGCACAAGTCCAGCTCGGCGCTGGGCATACGCTCCAGCATGTGATCGAGCGCCTGTTCCAGCGGGATGCCCAGCTGCACCTCGCGCACCACGCGCTGGATTTCGGTGCTGGTTGGATCGGGCATCTCGCGGGCAATCGCCTCCAGCGACTGCAAGACGCTGTAGCCCGCCCGCAGGGAGTTCACCCACATGCCCAGCATGTCGGGCATTTGCAGCTCGAACTTTTTCAGGCGCTGCGTTTGCTTGCGGGCGACGTACAAGCGCGGCAGGAAGAAGCCTGCGCCCGCCGCGATGATGGCTGGCACCGCCTGCATCGGGAAGAGCAAGAAGAGCGAGATGAACGCCATCCCAGCCACCGAGACGATATGCAGCCCGAAGTACTCGCCGACGGTCAGTTTGAGGTCGGCGCGCGCCAGCTGAGCGCGTGCACCTTTGCCCCATTTGGTATCGCCGACGGCTCTATCAGCGACCTCGACGAGGGCGTTTTTCTTCTGTTGTTTTTCGCGTTCGCGCTCCTCGCGCTCGAACTCTTCCGAGAACTTGATCAGCGAGGACGACTCGGCGTAGACGCCCAGCCGCTCCTCGATCTCTTCGCTCTGCCGCGAGCGCATACTCAGCGCCACGACCACCAAGATGGCCACCAACACAACGGCAAGGATGACAATAACAATCGGATTCATCAACCACGCTCTCCGTACGCTTCGCTATATTGCCAATTGTAACCTGACTCCTGCCACAACTGGCAACTTCGAACGGTAAGAAGACTCAAGCCGAGCGGGACGGCGCTCAGTAGCGCATCCCGCCGCCGATGCCGAAGATCGAAGGCGGCAGATGGATGCCCGTAGCCTCGATCTTATCGATGAACTTCGGACGCAAGCCCGTCGGGCGGATGCGCCCGATGACCTGCCCGCCTTCCAGACCGGTCTGCTCGAACTCGAAGATGTCGGACATGGTGATGACCTCGCCCTCCATGCCCTGCAGCTCAGTGATCTTGACGACCTTGCGTTTGCCGTCGCGCAGGCGCTCCTGCTGGCAGATCACGTCGACGGCGGCGGCGATCTGCTCGCGGATGGCGCGCACGGGCAGCTCCATGCCCGCCATCAGGCACATCGTCTCCAGGCGGGCGATGCAGTCGCGCGGGCTGTTGGCGTGCGCTGTGGTCAGCGAGCCATCGTGACCGGTGTTCATGGCTTGGAGCATATCGAGCGCCTCGCCGCCGCGGCACTCGCCGATCACGATGCGGTCGGGGCGCATACGCAACGAGTTGATGACCAGATCGCGGATGGTGACCTCGCCTTTGCCCTCGATGTTGGGCGGGCGCGACTCAAGGCGCACCACGTGCTCCTGCTGGAGCTGCAATTCGGCGGCGTTTTCGATGGTCACGATGCGTTCGTCGCCGGGGATGAAGTTGGAGAGGACGTTCAGCAAGGTGGTCTTGCCGGAGCCGGTGCCGCCGCTGACGATCATGTTCAGGCGGGCTTGCACGCAGGCGGCTAGGAACTCGGCGATCTCTTTGGTCAGCGAGCCGAAGCGGATCAGGTCTTCGATGGTCAGCGGCTTTTTGGAGAACTTACGGATGGTGATGGTCGGACCATCGATAGCCAGCGGGCGGATGACGGCGTTGACGCGCGAGCCGTCGGGCAGGCGGGCGTCGACCATGGGCGAGCTTTCGTCGATGCGCCGACCCAGCGGCGAGACGATGCGATCCAGCACGCGCAGGACGTGCTCGTCGTTTTCGAAGACAACGGAGGCGCGCTCGAGGCGCCCGCGCCGCTCAATGTAGACGTTTTTCGGTCCGTTGACCATGATCTCGGTGATGCTCTCGTCAGCCAGGAGCGGTTCGATGGGTCCGAAGCCCAGAATTTCCGAGACCACCTGCCTGTAGAGCTGCTCTTTTTCGGTCTTCGAGAGCGTGATCGCCTCATCCTGCAGGATGGTGTTGAAGACCTCCTGAATGCGCTGTTGGGTCTCGGGGGAACGCGGATCGTCGCGCGGATCCAGCTCGGAGAGCAGCATTTGCTGGACGCGATTGCGCAAATCGGTGTAGGAGCCGATGCCCGCGCTCATCCCGCCGGGCGCGCGACGGCTGCGCAGGCTATCCAGGCGCGATCCTTCCTCCGCGGCGGGCGGGCGCGCCGTTGGCGGGCGCGCCGAAGGGCTGGCGGGCGGCGGGGTGGCACCGCCGCTGCGCTGGGGCGGTTGATCCTTGTTGATACGTTTCAAGATTCCCACGATAAATCACTCCTACAACTTAGCTCAGACGATGGGCGATCAGCCGCCGCGGAAGAGGCGACTCAAGCGCGAAGCGGGCGGCTTAGCGGGCGCGGGCAGCTGCTGCGAGGTGGCAGGCGGCTCTTGTTTGGGCCTCAGCTGCTCGATCAGGGCATCAGCCATGGCGATCAGGTCGCGGGCGGGCGACTGGTTGCGATCTTTGGCGATGACTGAAATGCCCCGATTGACCGCGAAGAGGACTTTTTTCTCGTCCATTGGGATCACGGCGAAGGCTTTGCGGCGCAGCCTCTGCTCGAAGATGTTGACGGCGATTGCCACTTTGGAGCGCTCCAAGTCGGGCGTGACGCGATTGAGCACCAGCTGAATCTTTTCTTCGGGATATTGCAGGCTACCCAGCATGGTCAAGGTCGCTACACCGTTCTTGAGGGCGGGCAAGGTCGGGTTGAGGACCAGCAAAATGCGCGACGCCATATCGAAAAGCGTCAGCGCCATCTCATCGATGCGCGAGCTCATGTCCAGCACGACATAATCGAACAGGCTGCTCAGTTTTTCGATCAGCTGCGGCACTTTGTCAGTTGGTACGTAGTTAGCGTCTTCCGGGCGCAGCGGCGCCACCAAGACGCGCAAGCCGCTATCGTGCGTCACCAAGACGCCGTTGACCAGATCGGTATCCAGATCGTCCACGCTGCGGATCAGATCGGCGATGGTGGCTTGTGGCTTCAGGTTCAGGAACACGCCCACGTCGCCGAACTGCAGGTCGCAATCGACCAGCAACGCGCGCACGCCCTCGCGCATCAGGGCGGCGGCAAGGTTGGTGGCGATGGTCGTCTTGCCGGCGCCGCCTTGCGGGCTATAGACGGCGATGATGTGTGTCTGATGGTCTTCCTCGACCTCGATCTTCTTCTTATCGCGTTTATCCTCGCTGCTGACCAAAACCGCCATCGAGCGGACGTCCTCCGCCACGCGGCGCAGGGTGGCGTAGAGTTCTTCGGTGGGCGGCGGCTTGGTCAGGAAGTCGCGGGCGCCGGCTTGCAAGGCGCGGCGGATGTATTCCGCCTCGCCCTGCACGCTCATCATGATCACGCCGACGGTCGGCAGGCTGCGGCGCAGCTCGGTGGCTGCCGAGATGCCGTCCATATCCGGCATGTTGATATCCATCAGCACGATATCGGGCTGCAGCTCGGTGGCGAGGGCGATGCCCTCCCGCCCGCCGCTCGCCATGCCGACGACTTCGAAGTCCGATTCGAACGCCAGCAGTTTCTGCAGGCGCTCGCGCGCTTCGGGGATATCGTCGACGATCAGAATTCTAATCTTCTTCTCAGCCATCGGCTTGCCCCTCCAACGCTACTGCCCAGGGTTGGTGAAGACACCCAGCAGCAATTCTTCGGTCAGAATCAGCCGTCGGATCGAGCGGATGGCGGGCTCGAGCGAGTAAGGCAGGGCAGCTGGCTGCGGCACGCGGTACTCCGAGATCACGTACTCCAGCGAGACGGCGTCGGTGGAGGTGGGCGGCGCGTTGCGGTCGCGGGCGGAGCGCAGAGCGAGCGTGATGGGCAAGCGCGATTCAATCGCCCAGACCAGCACGACTGCCTCTTGGGGTTCCATGGCTAGGGTGATGATATCTTTGGGCGGCAGCGGGGTGAAGGTGGGCGTGGGCAAGGGCGTCGGTCCGCCGCGGGCGGGGTCGTAGGTGGGCGGCGGCAGCGGCGTGGGGCGGCGGTTGAGGAAGTCGCCATCGGGCGGGAAGGTGCCGACGTGGATGACCAGCGCATTTTGGATGGTGCGTTGCGTGACGAGGCGCGGGCGCTGGGTTTCGCTCGGACCGACCACGACCGGGAAGGGGAAGTCGCCGCTTGGCTCGATGCGCCCCTCAATGCCCCTCTGGAATTCGAGCGAGCCATCTTGGCGCAGCACGGTCAGGGTGATGCGGTTGGGCAGGCGCGTCTGGAACTCATCGTCGACGTCCACGAACAGGAAAGAGATGATCACGTCGACGGTATCGCCGCTCATAGGCGCGTGCGCCACGTTCGTCAGACGGTCGACGGGCATGGCGATCGCCACCTTGCCGTTGGGCAAGACGGCAGCCGCATCCGAGCCGGCTGAGGCAAGTTGCGAGATGTTATCGACCAACTGCGTCGAGAGCACGGGCGCTTCGCGGGCGATATCCGTGCGGGCGATGCGCCCCACTACTTCACGGACGCTGCTGACTTTGTTGGCGGGCAGCGACTCTCTAGGCCAAGGGCGCAGCGCCACGCCGTCCTCTGGGATGACGATGCCGCGCGGCAGCTCTTGGATGGCGATGACGATCTCGACGAACTCAATCGGCGGGATCGGCGTGAAGATCGGCTCTTGAAAGACGACTGGTTCTGTCCGCGGCGAGGTGGGGGCTGGGCTCGGCACCAGCAGCAGTGCCACCGCGCTGCCGACCACCACCACCACCAGCAACAATAGGATGAGAAGATTTCGATTCATGACTTTCTCCCCAAAGGGCAACTTGGCTAAGATAACTTCTGCGCTGCTTCGGATAGATTAAGTGTATTCGCCGCCCGTGAATCTGCAAGCCCGACACTTGTACCAAAGCGCGCCTAGCTGGCGTGAGCGGGCAGAGCGATCTCCACGCGGCTCGGCTCGCCCTCGATGCTCTGAAACTCTATCTGCCCGCCGACCAACTCAATACGTTCCGCCAATGACGCCAAGCCGAACATCTTGCCCTTGTTCTGCTCGACGGCTTCCTCGATCTCCGTGATGGTTTGCCCGTTGAAGGTGACGGAGGCTTTGGCGGGGTTGCTGGTGATATCGAGGACGATATCGATCTTGGTGGCGCGGGCATTATCGCGCGCATAGGCGAGCAGCTCTTGCAAGCTGCGGAAGAAGGTCACTTCGGTGTGCGGCTCGAGGCGACGGCGCTCCTCGCCCACCACGTTGATGCGCGTCTCGATGCCGCTTTTCTCCATGAAGACGTCCACATAGCGGCGCATGGTTGGCACCAAGCCCAGATCGTCGAGCATCATCGGGCGCAGCTCGAAGATGAAGTCGCGCACGCGCTGGAAGGTGGTGCTGGCGGCGGTTTTCAGGTTCTCCAGCTCTTCGGTGGCGCGGCTGGGATCGCGGTCGAACAGGCGGCGGCAAATTTCGGCTTGCAGGATGAAGTTGGTCAGCGATTGAGCCGGTCCGTCGTGCATTTGGCGGGCGAGGCGTTGCCGCTCGCTCTCTTGCGATTGCACGAGGCGGATGATCACCTCATCCGAGAGCTTGCTCTCGCCGACGTTCTGTTGATTCGCCCCGTCGGGCAAGTTCGGCAGCGCGACGCCCTCCAGCGAGTTGAGCAGCTTATTGAGCATCGCGCCGAAATGCTCCAGTTGGGCGCGATCTTGCTGGAGTTTCTCCAGCTGCGCCTGAGAGGTGAGCAGGCGGGTGCGGGTATCCAGCGCCGCCGTGTAGACGACCTTGATATCGTTGCGCGGCACGGTATCGAAGTTCTCTTCGATGCGCCGCATTTGGGTGGTCACTTCGACGCTGCGCTGCTGCAGGCGGCGGAACTCGGCTTGCGATTGGTCGATCATCGATTGAATCTCGCGCAGGCGCTTGCCGATCTGCTCATGTTCGGCGCGCAGTTCGTTGATCAACGTCTCTTTAGGATTGGTCGTCATACCCGAATGCTCCTCGTGCTGGTCTCGTGCTGGTGTGGATGAAGCCTACTCGTTCTCGTTTTCTAGGGGCGGGTTGAACTCGTCGGCGCGCACCCAGCCGCGCTTCAGCGCGTAGACCGCCGCTTGGGTGCGCCCGCGCACGTTCAGCTTAGTCAGGATGGAGGTGATGTGATTGCGCACGGTCTGGTGGCTGATGCCCAGCTCTTGGGCGATGGCTTTATTGTGCAGTCCGCGCGTGACGCAGCGCAAGATTTCCATCTCGCGCGGGCTGAGCGGGGCGTGACGGTCGCTCTCGTCGCCCCACAGGCTGTGGCGTTGCGCTTCCAGCCAAGTTTGCAGGGCTTGTGGCGTGTAGATGCGCTCGCCGATCACGTAGTTGCCTTGCGCCACCTCACGGATGATTCGGAAAAGGCGTTCTGCCTCCACGCCTTTGGTGCAGTAGGCGGAGGCGCCCACCTGCATGGCGTAGAGGACTTGCTCAGTTTGATCGTGGGCGGTCAGCAGCACCACGGCGATGTGCCGATGGATGGCTTTCAGGCGGGCTGTCACCTCCAAGCCGTTCAAGGTGGGCAGGTTGATATCCAGCAGCACCACATCGGGCTGCAGACGTTGGGCGAGCTGGAGGGCGTCTTCGCCGTTGCCCGCCTCCGCCAGCACTTTCATATCGGCTTCCAGCTCGATCAGTTTGCGCAAGCCGCCGCGCATCAGGGGATGATCGTCCACGATGAGCAGGGCGATTGGGCGGCTGGCTGCGCTGGCTGATCTGTCCTCAAGGCTCATGCTTGTCACTTCCACCCTGTGTGTTGCGTATAGTATACTCGGATTTCGCCCTGAGGTGAGTCAGCAGCGCATCACAATTTTCAGACGCGCGCCGTCCAGACTCGATCTTGACGCCCCTCTACCTCTCAGCTACAATCTCCCTTCAGACTTTGACAGATTCAAGCTAAGAGGAGTCAGCTCTCGTGGCAGAGACTTACACATTGGAAGCCGAGCCGCGCACGGTCGTCGGCAAGCAGGTCAAGCAGCTGCGCCGCGCGGGGCGGGTGCCGGCGATCCTGTACGGCTTGGGCGAGGCGCTGCCGATCAGCTGCCCGCAGCGCGCCCTCGAAATTGTGCTGCAGAAAGCGGGCGGCAGCCATCTGGTGCGCGTCACGCTCAACGGGCAGACCCACGACACCCTCGTGCGCGAGGTGCAGCGCGATATCATCCGCCGCGACATCCTGCACGTCGACTTTTTGAAGGTCGACTTGACCAAGAAACTGCGCACCGAAGTCTCGATCTTGCTGGTCAACCTGCCCAAGCTCAGCGCCGACCTGATGCTCACGCACCCGGTCACCTCGGTTGAGGTGGAGTGCCTGCCGACCAACATCCCCGATCACATCGAGGTGGATGCCTCGCGCTTGCAGGCGCTGGGCGCCAAGCTGACCATCGCCGATCTGCCCGCGTTGGAGGGCGTGCAGTACCTCGCCGATCCGCATGAGATCATCGCGCGCGTCGAGTCGCTGAGCGGCGCCGTGGCGGAGGAAGAGACGACTGAGGCGGGCAGCGTCATGGCGGAGCCGGAGGTCATCGAGCGCGGCAAGAAGCAGGAAGAAGAGTTCTAGCCGCCCTCAGAGCGCCTCAGGATCGGCAGCCAGCGCCTGCAGACGCGCCCACAGCGCAGGATGTAGCTCCAGCGTCCCGCGTCGCAGCGCCTCTGCCCGCCGCGCGGCGCTGCCCTCGTCAGGCAGGCGCGGCGGCTGCCCGTCGGCGGGTGGCAAGCCCTTGAGCATCGCGGTCAGGGCGCTCAGCTCCGCGATCATCTGAGCGGGCTCAGCGCGGAACAGTCCGCCGTTGAAGGCGAGGAAGATGAAGCCGAGATCGTACTCGCTCTCGGCTTGGTGGGCGGGGCGCGCGCCGATCAAGGCGCTACAGAGCGCCTCAATGGTCAAATTGAGCAGAAAGCCCTTGACTCCGCCAAAGGTGCGCACGGCGCGCGCCTGCTCAGGCTGCGTCGTGTAGCTGCCATCGGCGGCGATGAAGCGTTGCGGCGGCAACTCGCGCCCCTCGATCTGCGCTAACAAGACCTCGCTCCAGACGCCTTCGGTGGTGGCAAAATCGCCGACGACCGCGCTGCCGTCGGCTTGCGGCAAGGCGATGCACAGCGGATTGATGCCCAGCGCGGGCGCGTTGGTGTTGGGCGGCGCGGCAAAGCTGCCGCCGACGTTCATGATCAGCCCGATCATGCCCGCCCGAGCGATGCGCTCGCCAAAGGGGGCGAGTCGTCCGTAGCGGGCGGCGTTGCGCAGGGCGATCAGGCTCAGTCCGTGCGCGCGGGCGCGCTCAATTGCCAAATCAACGCAGAAATGCGCCGCCAAGACGCCCAACTCGCGTTGCGCGTCCACCAAGACGGCAAAGCCGCGCTCAACTTCGAGGCGTGGCTTGTCGCGTCGCTGGCGGATGGCGCGCGGCAGGGCAAGCATCTTCAGCACGCCGTGCGAGCGCACGCCGCACAGCTCCGCGTCGAGGTATTCGCTCACGAGGGGAGCGGTCTCTTCAGCGCTCAAGCCGCGTATTTGACAAATGGCGGTCAGCGTGGCGCGCACCGTCTGGATCGGCAGGGTCAGGCGAGTCATCGTGAGGGTTTCCTTCCTCTGAGGACGGGCTCAGGCGCTGTTTCATCAATTTCTTAAAATTCAGCCTTTACAAGCTTCGGCAGATGTGCTATAGTATAGTCAGTGACGCGGGGTAGAGCAGTGGCAGCTCGTCGGGCTCATAACCCGGAGGTCGCAGGTTCGAATCCTGCCCCCGCTACTCAAAAAAAGACGCTGCGCAGA
>CALKXH010000088.1 GCA_938005675.1 uncultured Anaerolineae bacterium | reverse complement strand
ACCACGCCGCCGATGATCAAGCCCGCGCCGCCCGCCACAGCGCCCAGCACAATCGCCACGACGCCCAGCACTGCGCGCACAATCCGATCCACCTTACCGACGTTACGCTTCATAGGGAAACCCTCCACTGCCGTACGAGTTCAGTGTCTATTATAAGCAGATAGCATAGACTCGCCCAATCTTACGGCATTCAGGCGCGCAAATGACGCACAAAGTTCGCTGTGATGATCTGCGGGCGCGTGATGGCAGAGCCGACCACCACCGCCAAAGCGCCGCACTCCAACGCCTGACGCGCCTGCTGCGGCGTGTTGATGTGTCCCTCTGCGATGACAGGCACGCCCAATTGAGCTGCCATCGCGCCGATCAAGGCAAAGTCGGGCGTGGCGCTATCAGCGGTCTCCTCGGTGTAGCCGTTCAAGGTCGGGGCGACGAAATCGGCGCCATCGGCTTGGGCGGCGAGCGCCTCCTCAAGCGTGGCGACGTCCGCCAGCGCCAACCTGCCTTGCGCGTGAATCGCCGCGATCAGGTCGGCGACGCGCTCGCCGTTCGGGCGCGGACGGCGCGTGGCGTCAAAGGCGACCACTTGCGCGCCCGCCGCCATGACCGCCTGCGCGTGCCAGACGGTCGGCGTGATGTAGACGCCTTGCGAGCCGTCCTTATACAGCCCGATGACGGGCAGATCGACGGCTTGCCTGATGGCGCGGATATCCTCAACGCCGTTAGCGCGAATGCCCCTTGCGCCGCCCATCTGCGCGGCGATTGCCATGCGCGCCATGATCTCCGCGCCGTGCAGCGGCTCATCGGGCAGGGCTTGACACGAGACGATCAGCCCACCGCGCACCTGCGCCACGAACGTTTCTTTGTCAATCACGTCGGGAAACTGCCTCATAGCCACTCCCACTAAGCCAAAACCTGCCACGCCGAGTCGAACAGGCTGCACAGCGCCGACCACGTCATGTCGGCGTTCAGAGCCTCCAGCGGTAAGGTGGCGCCACGGGCATTCAGACGCTCCGCCAGCGCCCTGACGCGCTCCAAGTCGACGCTCTCGCCCAGCGGCAAGTCCGATGCGATCATCAACGAATGCCAACGCGGACTCTCAGGCGCGATCACGGCGCTCGCCAAGAGCAGCTGCGTGCTGTGGAAGAGCGGATGCTTGGGCAATACGTCGACTGCCCAAGCGATTGGGATGCCATAGCGCACCAACTGATGTTGCAGGCGCCGCACCTGCCAAGCGTCGGCGTGGAGGGCGTGCGGCGTCAGGTTGTTGCGCAGGCAGAACGCCGCCGCGTGCAGCGCCGCCTCGCCAACTGCCCATTCGGTCGGATGCACGCGGTAAGCGCCGTTGGTCAGGTGCGTCGTGCCGATGTTTTTGCAGGCGGCGAGCAGGTTGGTGGGCTGCTCAGGGATCAGCGCGCCCAAGGGGATTTGAAAGGGGCGAGTCGGCGCGTAGAGGGATGCCTTCGGGTTGCCCACGCACGGATGCAAGTCCATGGCGTACCAACCGATGCCGACGCTATCCTCAAAGTGGCGCGCCCGCGCGCCCGCGTTGCTCTCAGCGGCAATGTCTTCCGCCACCACGCGCTTGAGCGGCACGATGCGCCGCGACTCGCGGATGTAGGGCAGCTCGCTCAAGCCGTCGGATGTTCCCAGCACATCGGGGCGCAATTTCAGCTCAGGGTAGCCCTTGCCGCCCTCATCGCGCGGACATTCGGTCTGCAGCCAGTGCAGAAAGCCGAGCGAGAGCCGCTTCGCCTCGTCGAGGTAGCGTTGGCGCGTGTGGGCGTCGGCGTTGAGGATGTCGCCGCCGTGATAGTCGTTGCTGATCCAGTTGATCAGCGCCAAATCTCGCCCGCCCAGCAGCGCTCCGTCGTGGATGCGCCGATAGGTCCAGAAAGGCAAGTTTTTTCCATGCGGCGCAAACATGCGGTAAATCACGGGCGCGCCGTCACGACCGAGCGGCGAGAGCGTGTAGGGCTGCTGATCGCGGAAAGATTCGTAGCCTTCAGGCTTCGGGATGGTGTGATCCTCGTCGGGGCAGAACTCGACCACGAACGAGTAGGTGAAACCTTGCACCTCGTGCGGCTTGGCGACTTCAGGCGCGCCCGCCTCGCCCGTCTCGGCGCGCGACTCGGCGCCTGTGACGTAAGGCAAGCCCGCCAAGGCGATCAAATCGCCTGTATCGGTCGCATCGAGGTAGTAGCGCGCACGAATCGCCCGTCGCTCGCCTTGCGCGTTCGCCACAAAGACGGCTCGCAGATGGCCGTCGGCGCTCTCGGCGCGCACAGCCCGCCAGCCGCGCAGAGTCGGCAACGTGTGCGGCGACTCGGCGATCAGCTGATCGAGCGCCGCCACGCCGACCTCAGGCAGAAAGCACAGTCGGCTGACCCAGCCGTTGCCGGGATTGAGCGGGACGTTCTCGCCCAGCACGCTGTGCGGCATCAGGGCGGGCGCGCCGTACTCGCGCTGATAGATGGCGCGGATGGTCTCTCGCAGGCGCGTGTAGTGCGCCGTGCCGCCGAACGTCTCGATGTAAGGGTGCTCATCCAGCGCCGAGACGCCCTGTACCGTGAACTGCCCGCCCAAACGCTCGGTCTCGCTGACTAGGATCGCATTGATGCCGAGCGCGCACGCCGCCAAGTACGCCGCCGTGCCGCCCGTGCTGCCGCCGATGATCGCCACGTCGTAGAGGCGCTCGCTCATAGCGCCTCCAGCTCGAAATCGATCTCGAAAGTGCGCCCCCACGGCAAGCGGACGCTCCCGCTTGCCACGCGCCACTGCTCGCCTAGATAGGGCAGCGCCTTGAGCCGCTCGTTCAGCGCCCGCTCGATGTAGGCACACGTCTGCGCCGCTGTTTGCGGCGACGCCTCAGGGATGCCCGTCTGGGCGGCGAGCCACGCGCGCACCTCAGCCCGCACGCCCTGCTGATAGAGGTAATCCTCCACAAAGCGATGGGCGAGGAAATACTGCTGCGCCTCCGCTTGACGAGCGCTGCGCGCCATCGCGCTGGCGACGCCCTGCGCTAACGCCGTCCCGATGGTATTGCCGGCGGTGTTCCATGCGCCGTAGGCAGCAAGCCGCCGCACATCGACTTGGGCGAAGAGCTGCGCCATCAAAAACGGATCGCTGCCGTTCGGATAGGCGACGTCGCACAGGATGGCGCGCCGATCCGCGCTCAGCCACGCCGCGATTCGCTCCGCAAAAGCCGCCATCGGCGCAGCGCGGTAAGCTTGCTCAGCGGCGTACGCTTCGGGCGAGCAGTCCAGCTCAGCGCCGATGCGCGAGGGCGGATTGACCGCCACGATGAAGTCCGCCGACTCCTCCTCTGCCACGAGCGCGCCGCCGATGGCGCGAATTTGCCGCTCGACGGTCAGGCTGATCGGGCAGTCCTCATAGGGCGCGACGCGAACGCTGTCTTCAGGGATGGCGTAATGGACGTAGAAGCGCGGCGTGTGTTGAAGTAAAGCGCGCACGCTCAGCACGCAGCCGATCTCATCGGCGCCCGGATACATCAAGACCGACTCGCCCAGCCCTAGGCGCTCGCGCCACTGATTCAGCCACGCCTTCTCCTGCGAGCCGAGCCCGTAGGGGCTGGTATCGTCCGAGCTGATGACCAGCAGATCGAAAACGCCGCGCGTGGCGAGATCGAGCGCGGCAAGGTTGACCTGATGGTTGCGCAAGCGGCGGCGCAGAAAATCGGCGCGATGCGCCTCGGGAATCTGGCTTTGCAGCGCGGCGAGCTGCTCCTGCACGGCCTGCCCCTCCGCCGCGCGATGCAGCAGCTGCGAGTAGCGATGCAAGCGCTTGCCGTAGCGCGCCCAGTACTCAGGCTCTTCGATGTTGTCGTCGGCGTCGGGGATGCGCATGATCACGTTGAAGGCGTAGACCGTTCGCGGGCGCAGCAGCGCGCGCAAGCGCTCCAAGCGCGCGAGGCACTGCGCCGTCGTGTCGTCGGTCGTGCGGGAGGCGATCAAGCCGCCGTAGACCAGCATATCCAGCGAGAGCAGCAGCGCGTCACAGCTGGGCGCGACGGCACTCAGCCAATCGGCGAGCGCCTCGCACGGAGCGGGCGTGCGCAGGCGGCTGAGCAGCTCGCGGGGCGGCAGGAGCAGCTCCGCGTCGGCGATTTGCGCGATCAGCTGCGGATAGCGCGTGTTGACGGGGCGTTCATCGAGCGGGATCAGGGCGAGACGTGGCATAGGTAGCTCTACTCGGCGAGGGCGAGGCGCAAAGTGACTATCTCAAAGGGCTTCAGGGCGAAGGTGACGCGCTCGCCTTGCACGGAGAGCGCTTCAAGGGGCGTCTCAAGCAAATCGGCGCGCCACGCCGCCCGAATCGGGACGCCGAAACGGACTGTGACTGCGCCGCGCGCGTTGGTGCAGCGATACAAGCGCACGATCAGATCGTCGCCCTCTTCAGCGCGCTTGACCGTCTCCACGATCACGGTCGGTGCGTCGACGCTGAGCAAGCTGAGCGTGCGCTTAGGCGGCTCGCCGCTGCTCGGCACGATCAGCGCGGGCGCGTTCAGGCGATACGCCTCCGCGAAGGTGGTCAGCAGGCTCGGATCGGCGTGCGGCAATAGACTGTAGGTGAAAGTGTGGGCGCCGAGGTCGGCGTTTGGATCGGGGTTGATCGGACTCTTGATCAGAGTCAGGCGCAGGACGTTATCGCGCACATCGTGACCGTATTTGCAGTCGTTCAGCAGGCTGACTCCGTAGTCATGCTCGCTCAGATCGACGAAGTAGTGCGCCGCGACCTCGTATTTGGCTCGATCCCAGCTGGTGTTGCGATGCGTCGGGCGTTTGAGCGTCCCCCATTGGATGTGATAGGTGGCTTCGTCGGCGCGGATCGCCATCGGGAAGGCGACCTTGAGCAGAATCTGGCGCTCGCGCCACTCGACTTGGGTCTGGAAGTCGATGCGGCGGCTGTGGGCGCTCAGGCTGATGCGTTGGCGGATCAGGCTGCTCTTGATTGGGCGGACGATCTCAAGCGTGGCGCGCAAGGCGCCGACCTCGATCACGCGCACTGACTGGGCGGGGGCTGCCTCCTCGAAGGGCAAGCCATCGAGCGGATCGATGTTCCAGGCATCGAACAGGCGCGGCGCATCCTGAAAGGCTTGAAACTGATTGCCTAACGCGCCCTCTGCCAGCACATCTCGCCCGTGTTCTTTGTCGTAAATGGCAACCAGATCGCCCGCTGCGTTGAAAGTCAGCCTCAGATGGGTATTTTCGAGGCGTTCGGGCGTGGCGATCAGGGTCGGCAGCTCGGCGGGCGCGCCTCTGGCTAAGCGCAGCGGAGTCAGGCTGTAGGGCGGCAAGGCGGGCAAGGCGATCAGCGTCCCTTGATCGGTCGCTTGGGCGGGCAGAGGCGTCTCGCCGTGCCACAAGCAGTGATCGGGCGGCAGCGGCTCGCTCAGCAGGGCGAGGGTCGGCGCGCTGGCATAGATTGTGTTGATGGCTAGGTAATCGCCGCCGAGCGCCTCGCCGAGCGCCTGCAGGGCTGTCTTGCTGAGCTGCTCACAGCTCGCCTGCAGCCGCTCGTAAATCGGGCGCGCCTGCGCATAGACCTCGCCGATGCTGCTGCCGGGCAGGATGTCGTGGAACTGATGCAGGCAGAGGGTCTGCCAAAGCGCGCCGAGCTGTTCAGCGGGATAGGCGCTCTGCGCATGGGCGTGGGCGAGCGCACAGAGGAACTCGGCGTTGTGCAGGGCGATCTCAGTCTTGCGGTTGGCGCGCTTGATCCAAGCTTGGCTGGTCAGGGTGCCTTGGTGGGTCTCTAGGTAGAGTTCGCCGCGCCAGACGGGCAACTTATCGCCGTAGCGCGCCAATTCTTCGAAGAAATCGCGGGCGCGCGCCGTGCGCACGTGCGGGATGTTGGGGATCAGCTGCAGAGCGGCGATATTTTCGAGCATCTCAGGCGTCGGACCGCCGCCGCCGTCGCCGTAGCCGTACGCCATCAGCGCCAACGGGACGCGCTCCTTATCGTGCAGGCGCGTCCACGACTCGATGACGGACTGGGCGTTAGCGTTAGCGTTATAAGTGGCGACGCGCAGCCAATTCAGCATAGGAGTCGGCGTGAAGTGGGTCAAGAGGCGCGAGCCATCGATGCCCTCCCACCAGAAGCTATCGTGCGGGATTTGGTTGTGTTCGCTCCAGCGCAGCTTGGTGGTGAAAAAGTACGGGATGCCCGCCAGACGCGCCAATTGGGGCAGGCTGGCAGGGAAGCCGAACGTATCGGGCATCCACAGGATTGGCGAGTCGGCGTCCGCGCCGAAATGTTGGCGGAAGTAGCGTCGTCCGAGCAGCAGTTGCCGTGCGAGGCTCTCAGCGCCGCTGATGTTGCAGTCCGCCTCCACCCACATGCCGCCGAGCGCCTCCCAGCGCCCTGAGGCGACTTGCTGGCGGATGCGCTCAAAAAGGTGCGGGTAATCCTGTTGCACAAAGGCGTACAGTTGCGGCTGACTCTGCACGAAATAGTAGTGCGAGAAACCCTCCAGCAGCGAGAGGGCGGTCTGGAAGGTGCGCGCCGCCTTGCCGCGCGTCTGATCGAGCGTCCAGAGCCACGCCGTATCGATGTGGGCGTGACCGACGGCGTAAAGATGCATCGGATGGGCGTTGGGCATGGCTCGGAGCGCTTGCAGGAGGTTTGTCAGGGCGGCTTGAACGCCATGCGCGCTGAGGTGTGCGAAGGCTTCTTCAAGGGCGGTGAGCAGCTCGCCGCGCGGCGGGAATTCAGGCGGCGTGTGCTGAATGACCTCCAAGACGTTGCGCGCTAAGCGGTAGAAGCGCACCAGATCGTCGTCAAAGCGCAGGACGGCGCAGGGTTGCAGGTAATAGCGCGGGCGCCAATCGCCCTCCAGCGAGCCGCCCAGCCCCGTCCAGCCGTGCAGCAGGATTTCGTGCGGGCGTCCGTCGCACAGGTGCGGCGGCAAGGGGACGTGCGTGTGGCGGACATCGGTGGTGGCGATGATCTGTCCGTCGGCATAGACCAGTGCCTCAGGATGCACTTGAAAATCGTCTGCCGAGTCGCCCAGCGGCAGGTGCAAGTAGCTATGATGCGCAGTCTGCCAAGTCGGGGGCGTTTGCAGTTCAAAGCGCAGCACAAAATTGGTCTGCCACCTGCCCCAGTAGCTGTGATAGGGCAGGACTTGCCAATCCAGCTCGTGGAGGGGCTGTTCAGAGAGAGGTCGGGCGTCATTCAGCTGGGCGTAGTGGGGCGCGGGCAAGCCATGCCAAGCCGTCACCAAGTGACGACTCAGCCGCGCCAGATGCTGAGCGAGGCGTTGAATGACTTGAGTTGCACTGTCCTTCATGAGTTATTGCCTTTGGGTATCGACTGGTACAGACCAGTACGTCAATTATAGCTACACACGGATTGGATACAAGGATGCCCTGAACGGCAGGATGCCCACTCGCGTAGGCGAAGCGCAGGGCGAACGGAGGGTGAGCATCGCGTGAAGTATCGCGGCGCTGTATCAAAAAAAGAAAATTCTTGTTAATTGCCTTGACGTTTCGGCTTGCCTTTCGTAACATTACTAGGGACTCAAAGCCCGACTCAGGTAAGGAGGCTCGGCTATGGCGCACGTTGCCGTCAATCCGGAGAACATGCAAGCAGTCGCGGCAGCTTTGCGAGCGCACAGCAGTCGCATTCAAAGCGCGGTCGAGTCCATCGAAACAGAGATCGCTCGCCTCTCAGCCGATCAATTCGCTGGTCAGCGCGCCGAGGCGTTGCGCGCCCGCTTTCAAGCGCTCCGCCCGCAACTGACACACTATGCAACCCTTCTGAGCAAGTTCGCCGCCCAACTCGAAGAGGCGGCTGAAGTCTTCCGCCGCGCCGATGCCGCTCATCACGAAGCGGCGAGCGGCACCCCCCAGCCGACCGACGCGCTCAGCCCAATTCCGCAGCCGGCGCGCGCTCAGGCTGCTCAAGCCGCCATGCGCACAGTGGATTGGCGCAAGCTCTGGTAGGGCGATCACGGAGCAGCCGCCAAGCGCACGCGCGGCAGCTCCAACATGAGCGCATCGAGGGCGAGGCGCGCGTTAACGTTCGCCTGTAGATAGCGCAGGGTGCGTCGGACTGCCAAAAGGGCTTGATAAATCTCCTCAGCCTTGACCGAGCGCGCGATCTGCTCAAGGGCGTGGCTGCGGTCGCGATTGATGATGGCGGCGACCGCGGCGTGATGCGCCAAGAGCAGCGCATCGCGCCAATAGCTCTGCCAGAGGGCTAGGAGGCTCGGCAAGCCCGCCCGATCCTCGCTGAGTTGCCGCGCTTGCTCGAAACGGGCGGCGCGGCTCTCCCCTAGCGCCCGTTCGAGGATGGCTAACCACTCGGCGCGCTGTTTCAGCACGCTCTCGTCCTTCAAGACCTCCAACGCCCAGCCCATGCGCCCGCCGCTGAGTTGAGCGATCAAGGCGGCGCGCTCAGGCTCGACCTTGTACCGCTCGATGAGCGCCTCCCGAATGACTGAGCTGGGCAACGGGCGCAAGTTGAGGGGCTGACAGCGCGATTGGATGGTCGGCAAGAGCGACTCGGTCGTGTCGGCGGTCAGCAGCAGCAGGACGTAAGGCGGCGGCTCTTCGAGAGTCTTGAGCAGCGCATCCATGGCTTGAGGGCTGGCCTCGTGAAAGCGGCGCAGGATCAGCACGCGGTAGCGCCCTTCGAGCGGTCGCAGGGCGAGGGTGCGCGTCAGCTCGCGGATTTGCTCGATGCGCAGCGCGTTGCCTTGCGCCTCGATCAGGCTGAAATCGGCGTAAGTGCCGCGCGCCGTCAGGCGGCAGGCGCGGCACGCGCCGCAGGGACGCGACACCTCGCTCAGGCAGTTCACGGCTTGGGCGAAGGCGCGGGCGAAGGTCGTCTTGCCGATGCGCGCCACGCCGTTGATCAGGTAGGCGTGGCGCAGCCGTCCGGCGTTCAGGCTGCGCGTGAGGCGCTGGACTGCCCAGTCATGTCCAATCACGTCCCAGTTCGGGCGAAAGAGATCGTCGCTCATGCTGCACATTTTGCCCAGACTCGCACCTTTGTGCAAGTTGGCGCGGCTATCATGCTTTTCTAAGCAAGTTCAGATGAATCGTTGTTGCAAAAAGGCGATCTGTGTAGATAAGATCGAGCCAGTCTGAAGCCGACTCACGCAAGGAGAGATTGCCGTGTTCCAGTCGTTCGATTTCCCAGCAGAGAGAGTCGATCAAGGGGAGCTGCTGAGCTTGCTCAGCTATGCCGATCCTGAGGCGGTGAAAGCTTTCGCAGCGGAGATTGCCGAGTCGCTTGGCACACTGGAGGTGGTCTCGAAGCGCACGGCGCTGGCTCGCTTGCCGATGGTCAGCTCGGAGGGCGATCTGCAGAGCTTTGAGGCGCTGGTGACTGAAGTGTGCATCCATGCGACCAACGGCGCGGATGGCTACGGTATGTGCATCGGCACCGACGAAAAGCACGCGCTCGCCATCGCCATACTGGATGTCGCCTTGTCAGCGGATAGCGCGGGCTTGTTGACGGGCAAAATCATGGCTTTCTTGCAGGCTCAGGCGGAGCTGCTGGCACAGGCAGAATAGTTTTTGAAGCGTCCTTTGTAGTGGCATCGCAACTGAAGTTGGGCATCAATGGACTTAGGCTTAAAAGATAAAGTCGCGCTGCTGGCAGCCGCCAGCAAAGGGCTGGGCTACGGCGTGGCGCGCGCCATGGCGCGCGAAGGCGCGCACCTCTCGATCTGCAGCCGCGACGCCGATCAGGTGCGCCACGCCGCCGAAAAACTCAGCGCTGAGACGGGTGCGCAAGTCTTGGCAGTGCCTTGCGACGTACGCGACGCAGCGGCGGTCGCGGCGTGGGTGGAGCAGACTGTGGCGCGTTGGGGCAGGATCGACGCGCTGCTGGTCAATGCCGGCGGACCGCCCGCCCTGACCTTCAAAGAGACGACCGACGCGCACTGGCAAGCCGCCTTCGAGCTGACCCTGCTCAGCGCGGTCAGGCTGATTCGCGCCGCCCTGCCGCACATGCCCAGCGGCTCAGCCATCCTGACCATCACCTCGTCTTCGATCAAAGAGCCAATCGAACGGCTCGGACTCTCAACGGTGATGCGCGCGGGCGTGGCGGGCTTGGTCAAGACGTTGGCGGATGAATTGGCGGGCGATGGCATCCGCGTCAACAACTTAATGCCGGGCAGAATCGACACAGACCGCGTGGCGCAGCTCGATCAGAACACGGCGAAAGTGCGCGGCATCACCTTTGAGGAAGCCCGCGCTGAGGCAGTCAGCAAAATTCCGCTCAAACGGCTCGGCACAATAGATGAGTTCGGCGCGGCGGCAGCTTTTCTGCTCTCGCCCGCCGCCGCTTACATCACAGGCGCGACTCTGCGCATAGATGGCGGTGCCATGCGCTCGATCTGAGGCACATATGCTGGAGCGCTCCCGCGACATCCTCTTCATCGGCGTGATCGTCGCCATCGCGCTCGGCATCTTCGTTCTGATCAGCTATCAGCCGCCGTCGGTGACCATCAAGCTCTTGCCGCCCGCTCCCAGCGCCACGCCGCCGCTGATGCGCGTGCACGTCGGCGGGGCGGTGCGCTCACCCGCCCTCTACAACTTGCCACAAGGCAGCCGCGTTGAGGATGCCATCGCTGCGGCGGGCGGTCTGCTGCCAGAGGCAGAGACCGCCACACTTAACCTCGCGTGGCTGCTCAGCGACGGCGATCAGGTCTACATTTGGCGGCGTGGCGAGGCGGGCATCCTCGCCACGCGCCCTCCCAACAGCACCCCCGTCCGCCAAATCCGCATCAACAGCGCCTCCGAGCAAGAGTTGCAGCAACTGCCCGGCGTCGGACCCGCCCTCGCCCGCGAGATCGTCGCTTACCGCCAGCAGCACGGACGCTTCCGTTCGCTCAGCGATCTCGATAACGTCAAAGGCGTCGGTCCAACGCGCCTCGCCCAATGGGCGCCGCTCCTGATCTTCGATTAGCGTTTGATGAGGAGCGCGTAATAAGCAGCGAGCCGATCAGCTCTGAGAGGCGGGCGATATCGCCTAGGCTTGGGTTAACTGGGAGAGAATCATGCGAAAAGTGATGCGTCTGTGGGTGATCGCGTTGGTGGGTCTGCTGGGGATTTTCAGCCTAGCGAGGCTGGTGAGCGCGCAAGACGACCTGCCTGAGTGGATGGAGATCGAGCTGATCGATGTAGTCAGCGGCGAGACCTTCACCCTCGCCGACTTCATGGGCAAGACCGTTCTGGTCGAGCCGATGGCGACGTGGTGTAGCAATTGCCGTCGCCAACTGACTGAGACCACCAAGCTGATCAAGCAGCTGACCGAAGCTGAGGATGAGCGCCTTGAGAACTTCGTCTTCCTCGCGCTCAGCATCGAGACGAATCTGAAGCCCGCCGATTTGAAAGCTTACGTCGAGCGCAACCAATTCGCGCCGATCTTCGCCGTGATGCCTGAGCCGATGCTGCGCGCGCTCGTGCAGGAATTCGGGCGCGCCTTGGCGAATCCGCCCGCCTCGCCGTCGTTCATCATCCGCGCTGATGGCACGTTCACTGAGCTGGCGACGGGCATCGAGTCGGCAGAGAAAATTCTCGCTGCGCTAGAGGCGGAGTTCGTGGAGGTGGAAGCCGTCCCAACTGCCGAGCCGACCGCCGCCGCCACGCCTCGAAAGTAAGCGAAAGCGGGGAAAGCCTGATGGAAAGTCTGCTGCAGCAGTTTATGCTGGGCAACGCCGCCATCTTGACCAACGTCTGCATGTTGCCGCTCTACCCCGCCCTAATCGCTTTCTTGGCGGGCAACGTCGGCGAGGAATCGGCTCAACGTCCCAAAGTGTGGCTGGGCGTGTTGGTGCTGTTGGGCGTCCTCACGTTGATGGTGGGCTTAGGCGGCTTGCTCTACACCGTGCGGAGCGAATTCAGCGCTGCTACGCCCTTTTTGCTGCCCTTCATCTACCTGCTGGTGATGCTGCTGGGCGCCCTGATGCTTTTCGGCTTCAACCCGTTCGCGCGGATGGCGCGCGCTCAGGCGCCCACGCTGCGCAATCCGTACCTATCCGCTTATGTGTACGGCTTGCTCTTAGCGCCTATGACCTTGCCCTGCACTGGACCGATCATCGTGAGCGCCTTTGTGCTGGGCGCCGCCAACGTCGGCGACCTGCTGACTGAGCTGCTGCACGTGGTGTTCTTCAGTTTGGGCTTTGGGTGGCCTCTGGTGGTGCTGCCGCTGTTAGCAGCCCCGATCCAGCGGCGCTTCACGCGGTGGCTGGCTCAAAACCATCGCCTGATTGGGCGGTTGGCGGGCGCGCTGCTCATCGCTATCGGCATCTTCGGCTTTGTGACGGTCGTCCTGCCAGAGCTGGGCTGAAATGCGGCGAGGTAGCCTGAGGCTCGCTCAGCTTGCCTCGCCGATGGTCAATTTTGAGCAATGGCGCTATGCTCTAGGTGTTCAACCAAGACTGAGCGCTAGAAAATGTTGACTGTACGCCCTACCCGTGAGCAAATCCTCGCCCTAGCAGCCGATTTGGCACAAAAATTTGCGGCGCGCGCCGCTCAGCACGATGCGGCAGGCACTTTCCCGCACGAGAACTACGCCGATCTGCGCGCCAGCGGCTATCCGCTGCTGAGCGTGCCAGCGACGCTCGGTGGCTGGGGCGCCTCGCTCTACGAGGCGGTCTTGGCGCAGGAGCAGCTGGCGATGGGCGACGGCAGCACGGCGCTGGCTATCGGGATGCACGTCCAGACGGTCGGCGCTGCCGCTGAGAGCCGCCCGTGGGCGAACGAGCAGTTCCCGCGCCTGTGCGCCGAGATCGTCAAGCGCGGCGCTTTGGTCAACTCGTGCGCCTCAGAGCCTGAGCTGGGCAGTCCCAGTCACGGCGGCGCTCCGAAGACGACGGCGCGCCGTCAAGGCGACAAGTGGATCATCGACGGGCACAAAACTTTCGCCAGCCTTGCGCCTGAGCTGGATTATTTCATCATCACGGCGGCTTTCAGCGCTGAAGACGGGACGTTGCAGAGCGGGCGCTTCCTCGTGGCGCGCCAGCCCGCCATTCGGGTCGTGCCGACGTGGGATTCGCTCGGAATGCGCTGCACGGGCAGCCACGACCTGTATCTGGAGGGCGCGGAGGCGCCGCTTGAGGCGCTGCTCAGCGCCGCGCCCATCAGCCGCGCCGATCCGAACAAGCCGAATATCAACGCTTGGTTCACCTTGATCGTCTCAGCGGTCTATTTGGGCGTGGCAGCCGCTGCGCAGCGAGTCGCTCTGCGCTACGCCCATGAGCGCATCCCGACGGCGCTGGGCAAGCCGATTGCCTCGCTGGAGAGCATTCAGCGGCGCTTGGGCGAGGGCGAACTCGCCCTGAAGACGGCGCGCGCCATGCTCTACCACACCGCCATGCGCTGGGATAACGAGCCTGAGGCGCGCAGCGCTCTGACCGATCAGCTAATTGCCTGCAAACTGAGCGTGACCAACGCCGCCATTCAAGTCGTCAATCACGCCATGCGCGCTGTGGGCGGCGCCAGCATGACCCGCGACCTGCCTCTGGAGCGCTACTACCGCGACGTGCAAGCCGGCTTGTTCCATCCGCCCAGCGACGAGAACGGTCTGTTGATGCTAGGCAAGTGGGCGTTGGCGCACGCCGACGGGCAAGCAGGCTAGAGCTGCGCGTAGCGCGCCCCTGAATGCCCGCTCCGATGGGCGCGGCGCGAATGCCGCACGAAGGTCTCAAAGAGGTTGCGCATCGCGCCATCGAAGGCGATCAAGCCCTCAGGGTGCCACTGCACGCCGATGACGAACTCGCGCTCGGTGTGTTCAATTGCCTCGATCACGCCGTCGGGCGCGTACGCCGCCGCGCGGAAGTTCGGCGCGACCTCGCGGATGGCTTGGTGATGAAAACTGTTGACGCGCGCGTGCTGCCCGATCACTCGCGCGAGGTGCGAGTGCGACTCCACCTCAATGGGATGCGCCACGTAATCGCGCTGTTTTTCGGGGAAATATTGATGGCGGATCGCCTGCGGCACTTCGTCGGCGATATCCTGCAGCAGCGTGCCGCCCGCAGCGACGTTCAGAGCTTGCACGCCCCGACAAACGCCCAAGATCGGCAAGTGATCGTCGAGCGCCCAGTGCAGCAAGCGCAGCTCCGCCTCGTCGCGCAACGGATCGATGCCGTTGGTCTTGGGATGCGGCGCGCAGGCGTAGGTCTCCGGGTTCAGGTCGCCGCCGCCCGCCATGAACAGCCCGTCGAGGCGCTCATACAGAGCGCGCAGCGTGGTCTCGCTGAGCGCCAAAGGGATGATGACAGGGATCGCCCCGGCTGCCTCAAGCGCCGTGATGTAGGGGCGGCTCATGGCGAAGCGCGGCGGCATAGACTCAGGCGACGTGGTATCGTAGAAGCTCGGAATGCCGATCAGTGGGCTGCTCATTCAGACTGCACCTCTCCGTGCCGCGTTCAAACGCGGAAAGTTTCATCCGCCACAGGAGCGCGCTCGCGTGGCGTTTTTATCATAGCATCATCGAATAAACTATACAACGGGTGTTTTCAATAAGCACTCGTGATGACTCACAACTGGGTTACAGGCTCGGTACGCTTTTTCATCAGACGCTCAGTTGATCGACGCCGACTCTTGCGCTACTATTCTCCGCTTGTGATGGAGAAAATGCATGTCCGCTAACGCGAACCCAATGCCGCCCGATCCCGACGATCCGCTGGCATTTGAAGAACCTCTCTTTGACCCTGAAGATACGCCGCCGCGCGGTACGCGCTTGCCGCCTCCGCCGCCGACCAATCCCGCGCGCCTGAGCCGACCGCGAGGCAAGGCGTCTGCAAGGCGCGATAACGCGCGGCTGAGCAACCTGATGCTCGGCGCGGCGCTGCTGATCACGCTCGCGGCAGCTGTCCTGTACTTCCTGCCCAGCACGCCTGCGCCCGCGCCCGCTCCGACGCAAAGCGCCGCCCTGCTCACGCCCTTGCCGCCCACTCAGCCGCCGCCGACGGATAGCCCGCCCACCGCCGCGCCTGAGCTGCCCGCTCAGCCCGTCCGTTATGAGGGCGAAGTGCCAATCGATCTGGTGGCGGAGCTGCTGATGCGCCCGCCGCAGGTCTTGCCGCCGCAGGGAGCGCTCTACCGCGCCCAGAACCCGTACACCGTCGCGCCCGCGCGCGGACGCAGCCAGATCGTGCAGTATCGCATCCAACCGGGCGATACGCTGGAGAAAATCGCGGCGCGCTTTGGCATCTCGCAAGATACCATCGTCTGGAATAACGATGGTATCTATGTCAATCGGCTGTTGCCCGGCGATGCGCTCACCATCCTGCCCGAAGACGGCATCCTACATCGCACCCGCCAAGAGGAGACCATCCAAGCCATCGCCGATAAGTACAAAGTCTCGCCCTTCAGCATCGTCGATAGCGAGTTCAATCCGTTGCTGCGCAATGCCAGCCCCACCACGCTCCTGCCGCCTGGCGTCACCGTCATGGTGGTGGGCGGCGTGAGCGATAAGAAGCCCATTTACTGGAATCCGGGCATCAGCATTCAAGGCGGCGGCGGAAGTGGCGGCGCAGGGACGGTCGCCTTTGGCGGCGGACCGGGCTCGTGCGGCGCGCAGCCCAACACAGGCGGGACGGGCGCTCTGGTGGTGCCTTTGCCGCCTATCTATACGGTCATACGCGGCTTCAGCGCCTACCACACCGGCATTGACCTCGCCGCGCCAACCGGCACGACCGTCTTTGCGGCGGACGGCGGCACGGTCATCTTCGCCGGCTGGAGCAACTGGGGCTACGGCAACACGGTCGTCTTGGCGCACGGCAACCTGCTCACCCTCTACGGACACATGAGCCGCGTGAGCGTCAGCTGCGGGCAAGTGGTCAGTCGCGGCACGCCGATTGGGGCGGTCGGCAGCACGGGCAATAGCTCTGGACCGCATCTGCACTTCGAGGTGCGCGTCGGCGAGGTGCCGCAGAACCCTGAGGGCTATCTGGGCTTCTAGGCGAGGAACAGGACGCCGAAGAGCAGCCACACGGCGCTATAACGCAAGGGACGCCACAGCCTGTTGTGCGCCGCGTAAAGGATCAGGCTGAAGACGAGCGCGGGCAGGAAGCGCGCTAGTCCGAATGGCTCGGCGAAGGTGGAGCGCGGCGTGAAGGGGATGATCGCGGCGTTGGCGAATAGAATCAGGCTGTAGAGCGCCCAGTTGCCGCGCAGGAGGTCGCGCCCGCCTCGCCACAGCGCCCACAGCGAGGGCAGCACTGCCATCAGGATCGGGATCGCGGCGAAGGCGAGCGTGGCGGGCGCGATGCCGAACTCAAAAATGCGCCAAACACCGTTGTACGGCACGACCTCGAAGCCTGTGGCGCCCGCGCCGCCTGAGCCGATTCCGAAACTGCCCAGCCACGCCCACAAGACGCCCTGCCACGCCACAAATGGGATCAGCGCGCCCAAGCCGACCATCAAGCCTGCCCGCCCTTGCCGATTGAGCAGCAGGGCGAGCGCCGCGCCC
The DNA here is from genome assembly GCA_938005675.1 of uncultured Anaerolineae bacterium. Classification (GTDB taxonomy): domain Bacteria; phylum Chloroflexota; class Anaerolineae; order Aggregatilineales; family UBA2796; genus CP2-2F. The sequence continues at coordinate 8,786 of CALKXH010000088.1, read as the reverse complement.
GCCGCCGTGATCAGCGTCACCTCTTTGGCGAGCGCAGCGAGGGCGAAGAATGCCGCGCTCCAGCCGAATTGCCGCCGTTGCAGCGCTAACAAGGCGAGCAGCGCCAAGCCATAGGCGAGCGGCTCGGTAGTGCTGGCGCGCACAGCGAAGAAAATGCCGCCGAACAGCCCGTAAACCAGCGCATACCACGCGCTGGCGCGCGTCATGCGCAGCAGCTCCGCCAATGCCGCCGTGCCGAAGCCGAGCGCGATCAAGTTGGTCAGCAGGATGGCGTACGGTACGAGCGGAGCTTGTCCTAAGCTCAGCAGACGCGCTACAGCCGCCCCGAGAATGCGCTGATAGCGATAAGCGGGCTGTTCGCAGTCGAACAAGCGCCCCAATGTGCGATGCAGCTCCCGCTCATAGACGTAGCCCAGAGTCGGATAGCGGCACAGCCCGCCGATTTGGCGCTCGGCGCCTATCGGATCGACGGCGATCCACGCCGTGAACTGCCCGTCGTAGCCCTGACTGCCCGCCGCACGGGGACGAATCAGCTCGTAGATATCGCCTGCGCGCAGCACCACAAACGCGCAGTACAAACTGCACAGCAAGACGCTCACAACGGCGGGCGAACGGGGCGCGATGCGCATCGCTCAGCCCGCTGCGAGGATGATCACCACGATCATCATCAGCAAGCCGATCACGATGCCGATGACGATGGTGCTGCCGACGTTCGCCTCTGCTGTCTCGCTCTGCGGCTTGGCGGATTCGACGCGCATCATGCCGCCGCCTTTCGGATCGCCGACGCGCCGCGCCGTGATGATCTCGTTGAGGTTGCGGTTGAGCGTGACGGCTTGCGGCGGCGGGACGGGCTTGCTCAGGCTGATCGGGCTTGGCGGCGGCGGGGTGGGCGCGGGCTTGGGCGGCGGGCGGCGCGCCCCCGTGCCGATGTAAAAGCCGCAGCGCGTGCAAAACTGCTCCTTGACGCTGTTGGCGGCGCCGCAGTTGCGGCAGAGCTTGACGCCCTCCAGCTGAAGGCGGCTGGCGGGCTGCGAGGGCGGGGCAGTGGCGGGCTTGGCAGCGGTCTCGCCCGTCTCTGAGGGCAGGTGGACGGTTATGGCGCGCCGCCCGCTGATCACGCCGCCGGTCTCGCCGCTGGGCGCGCTCGGGCTGGGGCGCGCGGGCGGCGCTGAGGTCGCCTCAGGCTGTGCGCTCGCGCTCTCGGAGAGCGACTCAAGGGCTTGCTGCCACTCCGCCAGAGGCGGGCAGTCCGCCAAGCTGCGGCTGTGCCACGCAGCGTGCAGCAACTCAGCCAGCTGCGGCGAGAAGCGCTCGGCGAGCACCTCGCGAAGCAGCTGATAGCGCGTGCTGGTGGCATCTTGCATCTCGGCGGCGGCGAAGTAGTGTTCATCAGCGCTGAATTGGCGTATCTTGGGATGAGTCCAGCCCAGCATCTCGGCGATCAAGATGGCGGCGCCGAAACGGTCGCCCTCAGCGCACCACTGTCCGTTTTGGCGGCTGGCAAGGTGCTGATAGCCGTCCTGACCGATGGGCAGCTCGACGGGCGTGGGCATGTTGGGCGCGTACATCTCTTCGATGTCCACCAGCTCGACCTGCCCATTGTGGCGATCGACCAGCACGTTGGCGCCGGCGATATCGCCATGCGCCACTTGCCGCGCCTCAAGGCTCGCCATGATCGCGGCGAAATTGCGGGCGAGGCGCACGCCCTCAGCTGTGGCGATGGCGATGCGCATGTTGATCACGTCGTACCACGTGACGCCCGGCAACCACGGCATCAACATGCCGTAATCCAAAGCGGGATACTTGGCGATCAGCTCAGCGTGCGTCTGCTGCGTGAAGACTGTGCGCTGCGCGGCGCGCAAGCCTTTCAAATCGGCGAATTGGCGCAGCGCCTCCGCCACTTTGACCAAGCTGGGCACGCGGTATTTGAGTTTGAAGTACTTGAGCGCCATGCGGTCGGCGTTGGGCGCGATCAGCTGAATGACGAAGCCGCGTCCGCCGCGCTGAACGTACGGGATGCCCGCCAAGGCGGGATGCTCCGCCACGCGATAGCCGATGCCGCCAATGCTGAGGCTCTGGTTGACTTCAACGCGAAGGTGCGCCCGACTCATGTAGCCTTCCCTACCGCATATACACAAAATACCAGACTGCCGCCAAGCCGATGGCGATCAGGGCGGCTATGAGAGTGACGAAGTCCCAAGCGAAGGGCTGTGCGGGCGCAGTTGCCGACGGGATAGGCATGGGAGGCTTGGGCGGGGGCGCGCTGACCCGTTCGGGCGGCGTCTGTTTCACGACGACGGGCTTGAGGCGCGTCGGCTCGGAGGGGTGCGCCATCGCCAGCTCTGGCAGCGGCGCGGCTTCCAAGCGGATCGGCTCGCTCAGCGGGCTGGGCGCGCGCTCGCTGCTGAGCGCCTGCAGACGGCAAGTGTAAGTCCCGTGCAGCTTGAGCGTGAAGCTGGGCGGCTGATCGGCGTTCACGTCGACCGTGAAAGCGCGCCCCTCGCCCTGCAGCCACACCCGATACCACGTTGCGCCCGCCACAGGCTGCCAGCGCAGAGCGGGCTCGCCCTCGATGCGCTGCGGGATCGGCGTCTCCAAAGGGATTAACGCGCTAGGCGCGCCGTGCAAGGCAACATCTAACAAGGCGAGGTCGTCGCTGGTGGGCAAGCTGAGCAACTCATCGGCGAGCGCGTTCAGGCTTTCGAGGGTGAAGCGCTTGAGCATATCGGCGCGGCTGCCGAAGCCATCGCTGTGCGCCATCAGGCGCGCGATGCCCGCCAGAGGCATGATCAAGACTTGCGGCGCGCCATTTTTGGCGCCCACGCGGCTAGACCAGCGCTGGCGCATCTCCCAGTGGGCGTTAGGCAAGGGCATTTCCTCGCCTGTGCCGTCGAACAGGCGCAGGCGTAGATCGCCCATCCAGCAGGCGGCAAAGCTGCCGACCGCCTGATCGACCAAGACGGCGAGAAACATGCTCTCGCTGCCGTTCTCGCGCTTGCGCAGGAGGGCATCGCGCAGCATGGGCGGCAAATCGGGGCGGAGCGGATGCGCCATCACCAGCGCCTCCGCCTCAGGTTGCCACGCCGCCAGCTGAGCGCTCAGCGCCGCGCAGAAGGCATCTTGATCGGCGGGGAAGGGCGACTCAGCCAGCCATGCCACCAACTTCTCGCCCAAGAAGCGCGCCGCCAAATCGCCGTAGAAGGATTGGCTGACGCCATCGCAGACGGCGAAAGCCAGCCGTTGCGCGTCGCCCCAGAAGGCGATGAAGTCTTGCCCGCGCGCGCCCGCTCGCTGCGAGTCGCGCGAGCGATCATACAGGTAGGTCAGCGCGGCGCTGCCGATGTATTCGCGGCGCGCGGGCGTATCGTCATCTTGGTTGAGCGTGATGAGGTGTGGCACGCGCGCTCCGCTCTCTGGATCAGGCGACGGGCGTCGCGCCGCTCATGGTGAACGCCATGCGGATGAGCTCGCGCGTCTGGGCGGGGAAGAGCATCGGCGCGTCGGGCTGTAAGTTGTAGCCGAACTCCTGCATCTCGACGCGGTAGCTCTCCGGGATGGGCGACGACATGCGCAGGAGCGTCCGCGCGTAATCGTTGGCGAGGTCGGCTTCGCTGGTCACGCCTTGCCACGTGAAGGGGTCTTCGACGGGCTGCTTGAGGATTTTATCGCTGATGAAGATGTTCTCGACCAGCACGTTGCCATCCTGAGTGCCCATCTGCATGATGCGCTGTACGATGGGCGTCGGATCGTCGCCTTGATACTCGCCGTCGGTCATGTGGCAGATCAGCGGGGCGGGATGCGCTTGCATGTAGGGCAGCTCTTGTGCCAAGAGATTCTCGGCGGCTAGGAAGGCAGCCGCTGTGTTGGTGCCGCCGCGCGGCGAGAACTCCGGCACGCCGTCGCGCACGAACTGATCGATGGTGCGAATGCCGCCCAGCACGTCGTGCACCTGCGACTCGTAAGCGTAGATGGCGAGCCGATAGCGCGGGGCGACCAACTCGCCTTTGGTGGAGCGCGCCACCATCTCCGTGGCGATCTCTTGCAAGGCGTCCGAGACGATCTCGATGCGGCGCTTATCGCCCAGCGCTTGGCTCATCGATCCGCTGATATCCAGCAGGTAAATGATCAAAACCGGCGTGGTTGAAGTTGCCACAGCAGTGTAAGGCATAAATTGCGTTCCCTCGTCGTGGGGCTGGCGGATGCGCAGCCCTTCACCTGATCATACTGCTCACAACTTTATCTCAAACGGAGCGTTTTGGCGAACGACGGCTGAGCGGGTATACTTGCGCGGGTCAGATTAAGGAAGGGTTCATGGCTCGACGCAGATCAAGCATCTACAGTCGGCGGCGGCAACGCCGAAGCGCGCGACGCGCTCGCGAGCGGCGCTTCGAGATCACAGTCTATCTGCTGATCTTCGGGCTGTTCGCCCTCGCTTACTTCATGCCGAATACCTCGCCCAATTTCATCGCGGCGGCGGGCGGCGCGATCCTGACAGGCTCTGCGCTCTGGCAGACGGCGCGCGGTTGGCGCGTCAACATTTTCACGTGGATCGGCGGCTTATTTTTGCTGGGCATCGCTTTCTTGGCGACGCAAGGCGGCGGGCTGCCCGGCGGCATGTTGTTGCCGATTGGCATCCTGATCGGCGTGGTGGCAGCCAGCGTGATCGACGGCGACCTCTAGGGCTCAGGGGCGCTCGTAGACGTAAAATGCCTCTGTGCCGTTTTCTGGCAGCTGGACTGTGCGGAAATGCCCGTTCGGATAGATGACCATCAAACGGCGCAACTCGTCTAGGCGGGAGGGTCCCGCGAAGATGGCGAAGGGCTTATCGCCCTTCAGCTGGCTGATGCCGTCGCGGTCATAGACCGAGTAGGCTCTGCCGGTCATCAAATAGCGCACCACTAACGTGTTTTCGGCGCCCGTCGCCAACGATTCGATCAACAGCACCTGCCGCCCCTCTTGATGCGCTCGCAGCATCTCGCGGGCGAGCGCGTTAGTGACTTGGTTGGGCGGATTGACGAGCCCGTTGCTGGTCGGCACATAGACCGCCACGTAGTACCAGAGGTTGCCCAGACCGACGAGCAAAGCAATGCTGACTAGGAGAGCGTTGTAGGCACGCGATTGCCTCAGATGCGCCGCGAGCGTGTGCGCCACCAGCATCATGCCGACGCCGACCGTCAAGGCGAAGGCGCTATCGGCAATCAGGTAGCGCTGAAAGTGCGGCGGCGAGTGCGAGAGCGTCGAGCCGAGAAAGATCACGGCGAACATCCAGCCTATCGGCAACGACCATTTCGGCTGCCGCCACATGATCCATAGCAGCACGCCCAAGCCCAGCAGGAAAAAAGGCGTGCCGACCACGCCGATCAGGCTGCCGCCGCCGTAATCGTACCAGCCGGCTGCGTCGCCGAACCAGATCAGCGCGAGGAACGAGTTGCGCACCTGCCCAACTAGATAGCTGAAAACATCCTCTCCCGCCGCGATGACGTTCTCAAACTGACCGCTCACGAAAATGTTGGTGATGGCACGCGTGGTGAGCGGCTCGTTGCGGGCGAGCAGGTAGTAGTGGTGCGGCAATAGGATCACAAAGGCGGCGGCGGGCAGGATCAGCAGCTGCCGCCACTGACGGGCGATGATCGGGCGCTCGCGCAGCCACAACCACCCGATCAAGCCCAACATTACAAACGGGATAGCCCGCCCGCCGATGTAGAAAATCTGCGTCATGCCCAGCGCCATGCCGCTCAGGGCGAAGTCGACGGTCGAGCCGCGCCGCAAGCCGCGCAACAGCAGATAGAAAGCGATCACGGCGAAGAGCGGATCGCCGGGCTGATTGAGCGCCAGCCGTCCGAACTGCACGTGAAACGACCATGCCAGCATGAACAGCGCACTCGCCAAGCCCAGCCGCCAGCCGCCCAGCTCTCTGCCCAGCAGATAGAGGAAGACGACCGTCAGCGCGCTGAAGATCGCCGCCCACAGGCGCGCCGCCGTCACAGTCGGACCGAACAGTCCGACGCTGAAGCCGATCAGAATCTGATACAGTCGAACCCACGATAGCACGCCCGGCGCAAAGGGCGAGGTCAGGAAATTATTGCGCAGCCAGCCGACGCCCTCTTCAGGGAACATCGCCTCATCTTGATCGAAAAGATACGGCACGTTCTCAAGGTTGACCGTCCGCATCAGCAAAGCGCCGACGAACAGCGCCGCTACAAGTCCCCATTCCCAACGCAGCAAGGGCTGCTTCTCAGGCTGGCGCGTCCCGAATGGCACAGGCTTGACCGCCTGCAAGAAAGCGATCATGCCCAACGCCCAAGTCAGCAGCTGCTCGCCGACGTACACCAGCGGCGGCTCATGAGCGCCGCGCCACGCTGTGAAAGCGATCAAGCCCAGCGAGAGCGCCATCCAGCGCCAACGGATGCCGAAAGGCTGCACCTGCTCGGGCTGGGCAATTCTCCCGACGGTTGCCAGCGCCGAGCCAGTGCCGTGCGCTGCAAAAAAGACCATGCCCGCGCCCACGCCCAGCATGGTCAGGGCGCTGCTGACGTAGGGCGCATCCAATGGCGCGCCGCTGAGCTGAACAGCGCCCGCATACAACGCTCCGATGCCGCCCAACAACAAGGCGATCTGCCCCCAACGCGCTCGGCGGAGTTCGCCCAGCCGATCCAGCATCACATTCAGCGCTGTAGTCAGGCGTTGCCCGCGCACGCCCAGCCGCGCCATCAGCGCCACCGTTACGCTGCCAACACTCACTAGCAAAAAAGCGACTGGCACAGCCTCGATGGGCAAAAACAGCAGCGGCAGCAGCGCGCTCGCCACTAAGATGCCGCCGAAAAGTATCCAAGACGCTGACATGGCAATCTTTCTCGGCTTATTGACCCAAAGATTACTTTCGCTTAGAATGTTCAACAAGAGCCCCTTGTGCTGATTGCACAATGAACAATCCTGCAAAATTATACAGTGTGGCTAAAGCATCGCACCTGAGGGCTTTCTAAAATTTCGTTAAGCTTTGCAAGGACATTTTGGGAGACTGCTCGTGACCGATCAACAACAAGCAATCAACGCCGTAGGGCAGCTCAGCCGCCCTGTGCCGCCCCGCAGCGGGCGTGCCGAGTGGCTGTATCGTTGGTTAGAAGGTGAAACGCCCGATGCCGCCTTGCTAGAGCAATACGGCTTTCAAGCGGGGCAGTACTATGCCGTTGTCCTCTATCGTCCAGCGCTCCCCCCTGATCACAACCTCTCGCCTGCCATCAGCGGCGCTCAGTTCGCCACACTGCTCCACACCGAGGCGCATCGGCGCGGCATCAACGGACCCGTCTTCGCCTATGGCGATCAGGCTGTGCTCTTCCATCCCGTTGAAGACCCGCAGCAGACCACGCGCCTGAAGCGCAAGACCGAAGAAATCCGTAAGCAACTTTCCGCGCGTTTGAACAACGCCGACGTCCACTGCGGCGTCGGACGCCCTGCCAGCGGCATGGACGCTCTGCGCCACTCCTTCCGCGAAGCCGAGCAAGCCCTGCGCCTGAGCGATGAACTGCAGATGCAAGCGCGGGCGACTTTCTTCGGCAACTCCAGCTTGTTCACGCTCTTGCGCGCCCTCAAAAGCCCTGAAGAGCTAGAGCGCTTCTGCATGACGTGGCTGACCGATCTCATCGCCTACGATGCGCGCCAACATAGCGAACTGCTGGAGACCTTGCGCGCTTACTTCGCCAACAACGGCAATACCGCCCTGACCGCCAAAGAGCTGCGCATTCATCGTAATACGCTCGCCTATCGGCTCAACCGCATCGCCGAGATCGCGCGCCTTGACTTGGAAGATGCCGACGTGCGCCTGAACTTGCACCTCGCCCTGAAAGCTTACGAGGTCTTGACGGCGCCGAACACAGTCTCGCTCTGAAAGTGGGGTGGCGTGCGCGCAGTGCGCCGCCCTTTCATTGACGGACACGCTCGCCCGTGCTACACTTCTGCCCAGCACAGGAGTACGGGCGCGTGTCACTTCAATTTGAGAAGCTCGAAGCACAGATTGCCCAGCTCGGCGAGACTCTCGCTCAGCGCGAGCGCTCGGCAGCCGAAGAGCTGCGCGCCATCGCAGAGTTCCTCAGCCAGCTGGATGACTGCGACATGATCTGGGAACAGATCAAGATCGCCCGTCAAAACGATGCCGGCTTTCGCGGCGCCGCGCCTTTCGGCGAGCCGATCAATCAGCCCATAGCGCTGCCCACAGCCCCTGAGCGCGCCACGCTCTTCGCCGTGGATGGCTCGCAAATCTATCCCGATATCCACGCGCCCGCGCCTTATTGGCTGATCAACATCGGAGTCTTCATCTACCATCACGGCACAGACGACCTGCCTGAGATGATCAGCGAGCCGCAACTGTACTTCCGCGACGAAGACATCCGCACACAAGACGATCAGTTGCTGCCCGCCAGCGTCATCAACGCCCGTCGCATGGTCTACGAGATGCAATTCGTGGCGCAGATCGTCGCAGGGCGGCAAAACGATGCGCCGCCGCTCGTCGCCCTGTGCGACGGTCCGCTGCTGCACATGCCCTTCGGCAAGGAAATTCCCGACGCCAAGCAGCTCGAAGAAGACTATCACGAAGCCTTCAACTTCCTGATGGATAGCGGCGCGGCGCTGCTCGGCTACATCGACCGCCCGACCAGCCGTTTTGTCCTGTACACGCTCTATTTGATGACCCTAGCGCCCGAAGAAATCACTGCCCCGAATTTGGCGAAGGCGCAGCTGGAGGGCTTGACCGACGCCGACCTGTATAAACTGCTCCTGCCGCCCGCCGCGCG
>CALKXH010000087.1 GCA_938005675.1 uncultured Anaerolineae bacterium | reverse complement strand
GCAAGCATCCTAACCACAGCGCCGATTTCTGGGCGTTTCTGGCGCGCTTCCCGTACACAGAGCGCGCACGGGGCTTCTTAGAGGGCGTGGCATTTGCCGAAGGCAAGCCCGAACTGGACTGAGCGCCCTCTACCTTTGAGGATCAGGACTTTTTACATGGCTTTTTCAAAGGAAGGTCAGCATGGTTTTGAAACGGTTTTTACGCGGTTTGCTTTTGTCCGCAGTGGCGGTAGGGTTCGGCGCGAGCGGGATAGCCCTAGCGATCCCTAATCCGCAGGCTGATCGGCTGCCGCCCGCCATCCTCAGCTTCACGTCGGATGCGCGCACCATCACCGTTGAGGCGTTGGAGTCGGGCGCGGCACAAATTGCCCTCTCGTGGCAGACGGTCGGGCTGACCGATGACTTCAGCCTGCGCTTGTTCGCCCTCGTGTTGAGCGATTGGGCGCCGCTGACCGATCAAAACTTGCCGCCGATCGGCTCGGCGCGGCTGGTGGTGCAGCCCTCGCTGGACTTCAACCCGCCGACCTACCGCCTCGCCATTTTTGATCGGCAGAATCGGGTGATCAGCCAGCACATCGTGACCTTGCCCTTCGATACGACCGCGCCGCCTCCCACGCCGCAGATCGTCAGCTTCGAGGCAACCGTCGGCGGCGTGGACTTTGTCGACCTAGGGCAGAATCGAGCGCGGATTCCGGTCGTGTGGCGCGTGCGCGGTCGCCCGCCGACCTCAAACCTGATCTTCGAGCAGCTGCTGCCGGACGGGCGCGCCGTCTCAGCCGAGTTGCCGCGCCTGAACCGCTGGATCGCTTCCAGCGGAGAAGGGGTGGTGGCGCCCATCCTGCCCGATAACAATGCCCTCAACATTCAACTGCGGCTGCGCGTGGTAGACTTGGCGGACGACACGGTCTACGCAGAGCAAGTCATCACGCTGCCCATCATACGAGGCGGCGCGCCGATCCCGACCGTCGCCGCGCCCGTCAATCCACTGCCGCCTGTAGTGCTTGCCTCGCCAACACCCCCAAACTGATCCCCAGACGGGCGGCGCAACACCGCCCGTTTTTTGCCATAACTTAGTAATTTGTTATAATCGGGCAAGTTGGTGCGCGTATCGCCCAACCGAGTAAGCATGGCGTGCTTTGGCGCGCTCTAGCCGCTGCATACGTGCGTTACTATTCAGCCGTTTGATAGTGAAAGGAGGAAGGGCGCATACTCCGCTGCGCAAGCAGTTTTTGCGCCGAAACTTTATGCGTGATTCATCACGAAAGATCAGCCGTCGCCGCTTTCTGGGCTTGACCGCCGCCGCAAGTGCCGCACTGCTCTACCGCGTCTCGCCGACCTCTGCACAAGTGCCTACACTCTCGCCGCAGGGCTTGCGCCCGTCGCAGACGCGGGCGGGCGTCATTCGCGTCGGCTGGGAGCCGGTCCGTCGGCTCGATCCGGCTTTCGCCTCGAGCGACTCGGAAATCTCGTTCCTGACCGCCGTCTACGATTACTTGGTGGACGTGACCACAACCGACGCCGTGGCGCCGCGCCTCGCCCAGACGTGGGAAGTCAGCGAGGACGGGCGGCAGTACACTTTCAGGCTGGTGCCGAACGCCAAGTTTCACGATGGCAAGGCACTGACCGCCGAAGATGTCATCTACAGCTTCAATCGCCTGCGCGATCCTGCCGTTGGCTCGCCCAAGATTTCGCTGTTCGATAACCTCGAAGGCATCAGCGCGCCCGACGATTTGACCGTCGTCTTCACACTCAAGACCACCGAGCCGGACTTCATCTACAGCCTCACGGATAACTCAGCCGTGATCGTGCGCGCCGGCGCCACCAACTTTGACACTGAATTCATCGGCACGGGACCCTTCAAGGTCGAGCGCTACATCCCTGAAGACCGCACAATTTTCGTCGCCAACGAGGACTACTGGCAAGCGGGCTTGCCCTACGCCGCCGGCATGGAGCATCGCTACCTCGACTCGAACGCGGCAATTGAGGCGCTGCGCGGCGGCGAACTCGATGTGGTGCTGCGGATGCCCAACGCGCGCTTCGTGGCGCTCCAGAACGATCCGAATCTGCAGACGGTCACTTTCCCGACTTCCGGGCATGACGCGCTGCGCCTGCGCATGGACTCCCCGCCCGGCAGCGATCCGCGCGTGCGCCGCGCCCTCAAAATGGCGACCAACCGCGAGGAGATCAACGCCTTCGCTCAGCTCGGACTCGGCTCGCAAGGGCGCGACGCGCCCATCGGCGAGTTTTTTGCCGAGTACTTCGATCCCAACTCGCCCTTGCCGCCCTACGATCCTGATGGCGCGCGCGCCTTGCTGGCTGAGGCGGGCTATCACAACCTGACCTTCGACCTGTTCGTGCCGAACACCGGCACGCGCCCGGATTTCGCCGTCGTGATCAAGGATCAGTGGGCAAAGGCGGGCATTACGGTCAACATCAATCTGGTGGACGAGGCGACCTATTACGGCGATGACGGCTGGCTGGAAGTTCAGCTGGGCATCACGGGCTGGGGGGCGCGTCCCTCGCCGCAGCAATACCTCGACTTCTCGCTCAAGTCCGATGGCAAGTGGAACGAGTCGCGCATCGCCGATCCCGAACTGGACGCGCTGATCGTCACGGCTGGCACCTCCGTCGACCGTGCCGAGCGCATCGCCGCTTACAAGGCGATTCAGCGCAAGTTGGCAGAGGACGGTCCGCTGATCATCCCGTACTTCTTCCCGACGGTCGGCGCGGCGCGCAAGGAATGGGACTTCGAAGGCGGCTTCGCCGTGCAAGCCTTTCCGGGACGCACCAACTTCACGCGCGCCCGTCAAGTCTGATCCCGACTCCCGTCAAGCGAGCAGCCCGCCGCGCGCGGCGGGCTGTCTCTAGCGCGCTCTGCGCTTGAAAGGCACATCCCCTATGCGCGCAACTGCTCAGCCCAGCACGCTCAAGCCCATTCAGACCCTCCGCCTGAACCTCGCGCGGCGCGGGCGGCTCTTACGACGTCTATGGCGCGACGCGCCGCTCTCAGTCATCGGCGGAGTCGGCGTGCTGTTCTTCCTGTGCATGGCGCTGATCGGTCCGTACCTGACTCCTTACGATCCCATCGCCAACAGCTTGCGCGACCGCAATCAGACGCCCTCTTGGGCGCATCCCTTCGGCACGGATAACTTCGGGCGGGATATCTTGAGTCGAATCATTCACGGCGGGCGCAACATCTTCGCCCTGACCGGCACAGCGACGCTGGTGGCGGTCGGGCTGGGCTCAGTGATCGGGCTGTACGTTGGCTATTTGGGCGGCTGGCTCGATCAGATCGTCATGCGCCTGATCGACGCGCTCTTGGCGTTGCCAGCGCTGCTCCTGACGCTGCTCTTGCTGGGCGCGCTGGGCAACTCGCGTTTCACAGTCCTCGTGGCGATTGTGATCCTCTACGTGCCGATTGTGACCCGCGTGGTGCGCAGCGTGGTGCTGGACGTCAAAACTAAAGCCTATATCGAGGCAGCGGAGATCGGCGGCGAATCGCGCTTTCATATCCTCTTCCGCGAGGTACTGCCCGCCGTCTTGCCGACGTTGGCTGTGGAGGGCGCGTTGCGCTTCTCCTACGCGATCTTTCTGGTCGCCTCGCTGGGCTTTTTGGGCTTGGGCGTGGCGCGCCCAGAGCCAGACTGGGGGCTGATGGTCAGCGAGGCGCGCGATTGGTACGCGCTCTCGCCGCACATGCTCTTCTTCCCGTCGGCGGCGATTGTGGCGCTGGTCGTCTGCGTCAATCTGATGGCGGATGGGCTGCGCCGCTTGCTTGAGTACAGCGAGGTTGACTGATGGACGCGCCGATTCTCTCAGTGGAGCGTTTGACGGTCGCTTACCGCTTGCAGGGCGAGTGGTTGGAGGCGCTCCACGACGTCTCGTTGAGCGTGGCGGCAGCGCAGACCTACGGCATTGTGGGCGAATCGGGCAGCGGCAAAAGCACGCTCGTGCAGGCGGTCATGGGCTATCTGAGCGCTAACGGCGCCGTGCGGCAGGGCGCCATCACCTTTGAGGGCGAAGATTGGCTTCATGCGCCGCGTCGCCGCCGCGAGCAGCTCTGGGGCGCTCGCCTGAGCATGGTGCCACAAGACCCGCTCAGCGCGCTCAACCCCGCTTTGACTATCGGCGAGCAGATCGCCGAGTTAGTGATGCGCCACACGCGCGCCTCCCGCCGCGACGCTCAGGCGCGCGCTGTGGAGATGCTCAAGCGCGTCAAGTTGCCCGATCCTGAGGGCATTGCCCGCCGCTACCCGCATCAAATCAGCGGCGGGCAGCAGCAACGCGCCCTGATCGCCATGGCGCTCGCCAGCCCCGACTTGCGCCTCCTCGTGCTGGATGAACCGACCACCAGCCTCGACGTGACGACCGAAGCCGCCATCCTCGACCTGTTCGCTGAGCTGCAGGACAATCATCGCGCCGCCACGCTCTTCGTGACGCACAACTTAGGCGTGGTGGCGCGCATGTGCCAGCGCGTGGCAGTCCTCTACGCCGGCGCGGTGATGGAAGACGCGCCCACCGAGACGCTCTACGGCGCAGCCTTGCATCCGTACACACTCCTGCTGCTGCGCGCCGTGCCGCGCATCGGCGATCCAACGCCCTTGCAAGCCATCGCGGGCAGGATTCCCTCGCTGCGCCAACGTCCGAGCGGCTGCGTCTTCGCGCCGCGCTGTCCGGTCGCCCTTGAGCGCTGCCACGCTCACAAGCCGCCGTTGGAGCGCGCCGCCGACGGGCATCTGGTGCGTTGCCATCGCTGGCGCGAGATCGCCGAGGGCACTTTGCGCCTTGAAGACGAGTCGGCTGAGCTGAAGCGACGCGAGATGGGGCGCGCCGAGATCGCCTTTTTCGATCAGCTGCTCAGCGGCGAGCCGAACGGGGCTAAGGCGACGGTCATGCGCGCCGAGCACGTGCGCGTACGCTACGGCGCGCGCGGCATCTTGGGGCGACTCTTAGGCGCCAAGCCGCCTTTCCGCGCCGTAGATGACGTCTCGATGCGCATCCCGCGCGGCAAGACGCTCGGCTTGGTGGGCGAATCGGGCAGCGGCAAGACGACCTTCGCCCGCAGCTTGATCGGCTTGATCGAGATCGAGAGCGGCACAGCGCATCTGCTGGAGATGCCGCTGCGCGGGACGCCTCGTCAGCGCGCTAAGGCGACCCTCAAGGCGATGCAGATGATCTTTCAGCACCCTGAGGAGTCGCTCAATCCCTATCGCACGGTCGGGCAGACCTTGCGCCGTCCGCTGATGACGTTGCTGGGCATGAAGCGCGCCGAGGCGGATCGGGCGGCTGCCGATCTGCTGCGCGCCGTCAACTTGCCTGCCGATTACCTCTCGCGCTTTCCCGGCGAGCTGAGCGGCGGCGAGAAACAGCGCGTCGCCATCGCGCGCGCTTTCGCTGCGCAGCCCGCCCTGATCCTGTGCGACGAACCAGTCTCTTCACTAGATGTCTCCGTGCAAGCCGCGATCTTGAACCTCTTGGCGCAGCTGCAGGCACAGTACGAGGTGGCGTATCTGTTCATCTCGCACGATTTGGCGGTAGTTGGCTACTTGGCGGATTACATCGCCGTGATCTATCGCGGTCAGCTGGTGGAGCGCGGCGCCGCTGAGAGTTTTTTCACGCCGCCGCATCACCCCTATACGGAGGCGCTCCTAGCATCGATTCCGCTACCCGATCCGAAGGCGAAGAGTCGGCGCATCCGTCTGCCCGACGATCAGCCCAGCGGCGCTGTGCCGAGCGGCTGCCGTTTTCATCCGCGCTGTCCGCGCTACTTGGGCGAGATTTGCCGCGCGCAGGAGCCGCCGTGGCAGCGCGATGATCAAGGCAGGTACTACCGTTGTCATATCCCGCCGCACGAGCTGGCTGAACTTCAAAAGGAGGACGGCGCGTGATCGCCTACATCGCTCGGCGCGTCTTATTTTTCGGCTTGACGCTGCTGCTGACCTCGCTGATCGTCTTTGCGGCGGTGCGCCTGTTGCCCGGCGACGTCGAGACGGCTGTGTTGGGGCGCGGCGCTGAGCCAGCCGCCCGTGCCGCCCTGCGCCAAGAGCTGGGCTTAGACCTGCCTTTTTTCGTCCAGTACGCCAACTGGCTGAGTCGCTTCTTGCAAGGCGATTGGGGCAATTCCTATTCGATCAAAGCGCCGATCATGCCGCTGGTGATGGAGCGACTGGGCAATTCGCTGCGCTTGGCGTCCATCGCCATGCTGATCGCCATCCCGCCCGCCGTGCTGCTCGGTCTTTTGGCGGGGCTGAACGAGGGCAAGCCGTTCGACACAGCTTTCAGCCTGATCTCGCTGGTGCTGGTCGGCATCCCGGAGTTCGTGATGGGCATCATCCTGATCAACGTGGTGGCGTTGGAGTGGAAGCTCCTGCTGCCCAGCGCCTCCGTGCCGCCCGATGCCAGCTTCGGCGAGGCGTTGCCGCGCTTGATCTTGCCCTCGTTGACGGCGGCGGCGGTCTTGCTGGCGTACATCGGGCGGCTGACGCGCGTGGGCGTGATCGCCGAGCTGCGCCGCACCTATGTGCGCACCGCCGTGCTGAAAGGCTTGCGCTGGCGGCAAGTCGTCTTCAAGCACGTGCTGCGCAACGCGCTTCTGCCGACGATCACGGTGATCGCCATCAGCATCGGCTGGCTGATCAGCGGCTTGGTGGTGATCGAGAACGTCTTCGCCTATCCCGGTTTGGGCAGGCTGATGGTCTTCGCCATCCAGCAGCGCGATCTGCCGCTGATCTTGGGCGGCGTGATGATCTCGGTGACCGTCTTCGCGCTCGCTAACCTGATCGCCGATCTGCTCTACGCCGCGCTCAATCCGCGCATCCGCCTCAGCTAAAAACAAGACGGCTAGGCGCTCTGCCTAGCCATGATGCTGTGCCGAAGGTGGGAGTCGAACCCACACGGGTGTTACCCAAGCGAGTTTGAGTCGCTCGCGTCTGCCTATTCCGCCACTTCGGCGCTTTTGTGGAGATTAGTGTACGCCAAGCGTGCCGATTCGTCAAGACTAGGTTATAGTCTGCGCACCTACCGTCATCTAGCCTTGCAGATGAGCTGATGCTGCTGAACGAATACGAGTGGTCGCGCAATCCGCGCGGGATGCACAACAAAAACGCGCCGATCAAGATGGACTTCGATGCCCTGAGCGCGGCGGGCATGGGCTGGGCGAAGTATACCGCCATCAGCGATGAATACGTCACCGATATGACTGAGTTGCGCAAGCGCAACATCACGCCGATTGTGCGCCTGTGGCGTCCGCGCTTTGGGGCGGGCGCGCCGGAGGAGAAGCAGCGCTACTACGAAGCGTATATCGCGGCGGGCTGCAAGTGGTTCGAGCTGTACAACGAGCCGAATCTGGATATTGAGTGGGAAGAGGGCGTCCTGCCCGATTACAAGAATCGGGTGGGCATCATCGCCCCGTTGATGACCAACTGGCTGCGCTGGGCGGAGTGGATCATCGAGCAGGGATGCTATCCCGCCTTTCCGGCGCTCAGCGAGGCAATCGGCAGGCACTACGACGCCATCAGCTGGCTGCGCGCCATGCTCACCTTCTTGGGCGATAACTACTACGAGCGCTTCCGTGCCGTCGCAGCCAACGGCTTGTGGTGCGCCACTCATCCGTATATCTACAACCATTTCTATCAGGAAGATGGCAGTCCTAATCGGGCGCGCCCACCCGCACGCCAACGCGCCGACGAAGGCGGCTGGCGCTTTGAGTATCCCTATGACCCGATCTCGCAAGCGGATAAGCCCGGCGTGACGACCATCTCCGGTCCGCCCAGCGCGCCCAACGGCGATCCAATTGGCTTGATCGGCATGGGCGATGCCTTCATGCGGCTCTACCGCGAATGGTTTGGCGGCGGCGCGATACCGGTCGTCGGCACGGAAGGCGGCATTTACCCCGTGCCGCAGGGCGCGGGCGATTTCCAACAGCTTGATAAGCGCTATCCTGGCTACAATGCTTTCAGTCACGGCGAAGCGACCGTCGCCATGTTCAATTGGATCGCCTCGCAAGCGCCGCCGTGGTTCTTCGGCGTGGCGCTGTGGAAATGGGACGATTACTACGAGACGCCCTTCGGTCCAGCAGTGGCGATCCTGCGCCTGAACGAGACTCCGCCGCCGTTCAAGGATGTGCCGCCGCTTGAGTCGCTCGAAGGCGAGGGGATCGCGGGCATTCCGCTGGGTTGGCGCGGACCCGGTCCGATTCACGGGACGCCCGACGTGCATTGCGTGCTGATCGGGGCGGGCTTCGATGCCGAGTGGTTCTTCACGGCGGGCAAGGCGTATTACGAGCGCTTCCGCCCGCAGATTCTGCCCTCGCCCGACTTCCTCGATAACTTGACCTATCGACAATCGGCGGGCATCACCGTCCTGACTCTTCCGAGCTTGGCTGAGTCGGCGCGCCTTCAGCTGGCGGAGCGCTATCCCGCCGCGTGGCTCGATATCGTAGCAGTCGAGACGCCCGATCAGCTGGCGGTTGTGCTGAACGAGCGCGCCTTGCGCGGCTTACGCTTCGGTTAAGTGGCGGTAGAGCAAGGCGAGGGCTGCTTCGGCTGAGTGCGCCTTGTTGCCCTCGCGGTCGCTCTGCCAGAGATGGCGCTCGATCTGCGTGCCGTAGGGCGCATCGAGGGCGATGTACACCAAGCCGACGGGCTTGGTGGGCGTGCCGCCGCCCGGACCGGCGATGCCCGTCACAGCGAGGGCGAAATCAGCGCCGAAAGCGGCGCGCACGCCGCGCGCCATCTCGCCCGCCGTCTCTGCGCTGACTGCGCCGAATTGATCGAGCGTGCTTTGCTGCACGCCGACAAATTTCACTTTCGCCTCGTAGCTGTAGACGACCATGCCGCCCATCAAATAGGCGGAGCTGCCCGCGACGTTAGTCAGGCGGTGCATGATCAGCCCGCCGGTGCAAGATTCCGCCACTGCAAGCGTCAGGCGGTGCGCCGCGAGCAAGCGCCCGACTGCCACTTCGAGCGGTTCAGCTAGTGCCATTGACTGTGCCGTTCATTCGCTTCAACTGTGCAGGGTAGCGGTCAAGCTGACCGCTACCCGATTCTCGCATTATTGGTCGGCGCGCGGCAAAAAGTCGTTAGTGAAGGCATCTGCGCTGCGGATCGGCGCCTCGAGCGCGCCCGCCTTCAGCATGAAGTCGGTGAAGCCGTCCCAGATTTCGGCGCGCTGCACGCCCCACTGCGGCGCCTCGGCTTGGAACTGCTCCGCCAGCCAGATCGCGCTGGCGCGCACCAGATCGGCGTCGAGGTCGGGGTGCGCTTGCAGCAGGATGCGCGCCGCCTCGCTCGGATTGGCGATGGCATCGGCGTAGCCGCGCGCTGTGGCGTGCATGAAGGCGCGCACCACCTCAGGCTGCTCGGCGATCAGGCGCTCGCTGGTGATGAAGATCGGCGTGTAGTAGTCCGGCACGCACTGAGGGTAATCCTGCAGCATGAGCATATCCAGCGCCAAGCCGCGCTGCTGGGCGCGGATGCCATCCCAAGCGTAGAAGACCCACGTCACATCGATTTGATCGCGCTCCATGAGCGGGAATGGCTCCAAGAAGCCGATATCCTGCATCTGGATGCTGCCCGAAGCGCCGTCGCAGGCGATCAGCGCATCCAAGACCGCCTGCTCGATGATCGGGCTGCCGTAGCTGCCGTAGCGCAAGCCGACGAGATCGGCGGGGCGCTTGAGCGGCTTCTTGGCGCTGAGCGTGACGAAGCCGGAGGTATTGTGCTGGATGATCGCCGCGATGGAGACGACCGGCAAGCCGGCGGCGCGGCTGTAAGTCAGCCCCTCTTGGTAGCTGATGCCGAACTGCGCTGCGCCGCTCGTGACGACTTGATCGACGGCGACGTCGCCGGCGGGCTGAATGGTGACGTTCAGATTCGCCTCAGCGTAGTAGCCCTTCGCCTGCGCCACGTACAGACCGAGATGGTTGGTGTTGGGCGTCCAGTCCAGCATGATGGTAACATCGGTGGGGGCGGGCATACGGGCGAATTCGGTGGCGCCGCCCAGCGGATCGCCCGCGATGACCGCTGCGCGCGCCGCGGCGAGCGCCTCAGGCGTGGCGTTGACCAGCGCATCGGCGAAGCCGAAGTGCTTGGCGCGCAAAGCGCCGCCCTCAGCCGACTCGGCGAAGAAGATGGCGCGCTGACCGACCTCGACGGGCGTCAAGCACAGCGCGGTCGAGCCGAAGCCGCCGATCTTGACCGTCGGCTCGCCCTCGCCCTTCAGGTATTGAGCGACCTCCACCACAGCCGTGCTGCCGTCCTGCTCCACAGCCGTGACCGTGCCTTCGATCACCACGTCGCTTTGGCGGACGCGATGGGCGATGCTGTAGACGGGATGTCCGTCGGGGGGCGGCGTGCAAGCCTGCGCGCGAGGCGCTTCCAAGCCGAACAGCAGCCCTGCAAGGCAGATTGCCATCACAAACAAGACTGAGCGTTTCATGAGAAACTCCTCCTAAGCGTTTGATTGTTGCGTTTGCCAGCCCGACTCGCGGTCGGGCGTGAAATACCAGCCCAAGAGCAAGCGCTCCACCAGCCTGATGCACAGCACGAGGATCACGCTGAGCGCCGAGGCGATGATCACCGCCGCGAAGCCCTGATCGAGGCGCGACTGGTTGAAGGCTTGTCGCAAGTACTGTCCCAAGCCGTATTGCGCCGTGACGAACTCGCCGATCATCGCGCTGCCGACGGCGTAGGTCGCCGCGATGCGCAAACCGCTGAAGAGCGACGGCAACGCCGAAGGCAAGCGCACTTTGCGCCAAATCTGCCCGCCCGTGGCGCCCATCGCCCGCAGGAGCGCGATCAGCTCGGTATCCGTGCTGGTCAGCCCGTCTAAGGTGGCGACCGTGATCGGGAAGAAGGCGAAGAGGGTCACGATCACGATCTTGGACTCGATGCCGAAGCCGAAGATCAGGATCAGCAGCGGCGCGATGGCGACCAGCGGGATGGTCTGCGAGATGACCAAGAGCGGATAGACGGCGCGCCGCAGGAAGGGCAGGAAGTCCAGCAGGGCGGCGGCGATCACGCCGATGATCAGCGCGATCAGCAAGCCCATCAGCGCCTCGTAGAGCGTGGTGGGGATGTGGAAACGCACAAGGCGCTCGGCGCTGTTGGACATCGCCGCGAAGATGGCGCTGGGCGGTGGGATCAGGCGCGTGGCGCTGCTATCGGCGCTGGCGCCCGCCTCCCACGCCGCAAAACCGACGCCCAGCAAGATCAGCGAGGGCGCGCTACGACGCAAGACGGCGATCATCAGCGATATTTCGCCACTTTTTCGGCGATAGTCGTGCCGCTCACGCTATCGCTGATCTTGATGTACGTGACGGCGCGTTGCGCGCCCGCTACAAAGCACGCCTCATGCGCGGCGCGCGCCGCTGCCAGGCAAGCATCCAGCGTGCCCTCTAGCACGGTCTCCATCGGACCGACCTCGTAGCGCACTCCGCTCGCCTGAATGGCGGCGATGGCGCGGTCGACAACCGGGTAGGGATCGTCGCACATCGGCACGACCGCCACGCTCACGACCACACTGCGATTGGCATCCATTGGCACTGCTCCTTTCGCTCATGCCCCATTTAAGGTATGAATGACCAGCAGTAAGCCTTCGGTGAAGCTGATGCGGGCGTGTGGCGCAGTGAGGAGGTTGCTGATGCCGCGCGTGGTGCCGAAGTGGAGCGCCTCGCCGTGAAGGGGGTAGTACAGTCCCTCAGTGCGGATGCCCTCCGCCGACGCGCTGAGCGGGATGAGCGAGAGCGTCTCGCCGATCTGCCCATGCACGTCCGTGCCGTCGGGACGGGCGAGCCAGCAGCGCTGCGCGCCGCTGACGATGAGCGTCGGGACGCCCGCCAGCTGCGGCAAGGCGAGCAGCTGCACGTTGCTGAGCAGCTGATCGAGGCGGTCGCCGAGAGCGGCGAACAACCACAGCCGTCGGCAGCCGCCCGCGAGGGCAGCCAGCGCCGCCAACTCCAGATCGGTCTCGTTTTTGTGCGTGGGAAAGGTCTGGATGTGAGCGCCTTCGGCGGCGGCGCGCGCCAACTGATCGGGCGAGACGGAGTCCATATCGCCAATGACCAAGTCGGGGCGCAGACCGAGCGCATAGACGTGCCGCAAGCCGCCGTCAGCTGCGATGATCAGGCGCTTGGGCGAGTCGGCGTGCTTGAGCGCGTCGCGCACAGCTACGCCGTCTTGCCAATCGCCATTGAGGAAGATGAGCGCCTCACACATCAAAACACCACTTTCCCCGCCCTGAGGAAAGTGGTGCAAACGCTGTGCTGTGCGCAAGTTGCCCAAGCTCTCCCTACGGCGGCATTATCCGCATCAGGTTCAAGGGTCGGCGCTGTATCGGAGCGCCCTCTCAGCCTAGCTAACCTAAGCTCCCCTGCTGTTCAATCTCTTAAAGTTTAATCACGGCGACGCCAAATGGCAAGGGCAAATGCTCGGCGAACCTCGACTGGGATGTTCGAATAAGCGAGGAAGAGCGCATCATCAGTGCAGCATTGCGCGGCACGATCAGCCCATCGGGAAGGGTTCATCGCTTTGATACACAAGTCTATCGTAGGGCATGTAACCACACCAACTTTTCGCGTCAACGAGGCAAGTCAGCAATAAACGCGCCTCGCGACCTGCTCAAGCGATTATAACGAATTTATATCTAATTTATAACTTAATCTGGCGGAAGAACAACAGCAGCGCCCGTAGAAGTGCGTTCAGTTTGTGTAAAAACCGATCAAATTCTTGTAAAAATCGGGCGAAGTTCCGAACACAAACACATAACGCGATAACAATGCCGCAAAGGGCAGCATAAGCTGCAGGGGGTGCTGGACATGGACGTACATCGCTTAGCCACGGCGCTGAGGCGCATTAAAAACAGACAGCCACTGACCGCTGAATTCGATCAGCTCATTTGTTTGAGCGATCAAACCACACCGCTGGCGCGCGCCAACAAACTTTGGAATATGCTCCAAAGTCAGACGCTTAAAATGCTCTCGAGCTACCAAACCGCTCATTCATACAACAGTCCCAATGCCTTGCAGGACGCTTTTGAGGACACTTCTGAGGCAGAAAACGTCCAGCGGCAAATATGGATCACGCTCTATTGGTGCTACTTCCACTCCATCCACACTTACAGACTGCGCCAGATCGTCCTCAAGCTCCGCATTCCACAAAAACTTCTTCGCAGGCGCTGGTATGAAGGGCTGACGCAGCTTCTAGAATGGCTGCAAAAGCGCGAAGCACAGGAGCGCTCTCAACACTTCCGAAATCGCCAGATCGCCCTCGCTAAACGCCGCCTGACCGATAGACTCACCAATGAGCAACAGCAGCGCGCCACCAGAATCTCCGATCTGTTCGGGCGCAAAGCGTTCTTCACCATCGAAGGCATGGCAGGCATCGGTAAGAGCAGCATCGCCTTGCACCTGTACTCAAGCTTGGAGCAGACTCATGACGTAATCTGGGTTGAGGCGCAGCCCGAATATCTCGATCGCTACATGCGCATTCAGCCGCTGCCTGAATCAGCGCGGACAGCGGAGGCAGTCATCCAGCAGATTTATCGCAGCACGGAGTTGTTCGATTACCCTGATGTCGAAAGGCAGCTGGCTGCTATCGATATGTATCCCAGCCCGTTGGTCATCCTGATCAACCGCGTCGATGCGCTCGAACAGGGCGAGCGCGATAAGCTGATGGGCTACCTAGCGCGCCTGACCGCTCATACATTCATCCTGACTTCGCGCTGCGCCCTAGAGCATCCGTACGCCAAAATGATCCGCGTCCCTGAGCTGACCGACAATCAAAGCTTGCAGGTGTTGGATTACGCACGGCGCTGTGCCTCTGGGAACACCTCCAACTTGTTCTTGACGACGAGCTTCAGCCCGCTCTACGAGCTCGTTGGCGGCGTGCCGTTAGCGCTGGTGGCGCTCGGCACCTATTGCGCGCACGCGCCCGTCGAGCAGGCACTGCAGGCGCTACAACAAGCGCGTCCACCCTTTGATACTCTCTACGAATACTTCTTCCGCCGCACGTGGCAGCAACTCTCTGCCAACGCGCGCGAGGTGTTGCTTTACCTTGCCCCTAAAGACATTCCAAACTGGATCAGC
Organism: uncultured Anaerolineae bacterium; assembly: GCA_938005675.1. Classification (GTDB taxonomy): domain Bacteria; phylum Chloroflexota; class Anaerolineae; order Aggregatilineales; family UBA2796; genus CP2-2F. The sequence continues at coordinate 25,849 of CALKXH010000087.1, read as the reverse complement.
GAGGGCTGGCTGTGCAAGCGCGACTTAGGTCCACAGGCAGCCGACGCGGTCAACGAGCTCAACAAGCATCATCTGATTGAGATCAATGCGAATGCCAACCCGCGTTCCATCAAACTCAAACCGTTGGTTCGTACAGCCCTGCGAAGCGAAATTTGGCAAACTTGGTAGGCATAGCCCTACCTTCGCCTCAGGCTCATCTTTTGATCGATACGCGCCGCATCGCAACCTGTTGCCTCGCCTGCCGCGGGCAGCAGGTTGCCTTTCGTCTTGTTAGAAGAACTTAATACTCTTTTGCCCCTTTTGCTTTACAATCTGAACTGACACAAGGCAACACTTGAGCGGAAGGCAATGATTGAGGCAAGCGGACTGACCAAAATTTTCGACGGCTTCGTGGCTGTGGAGGATGTGTCGTTACAGGTCGAGGCGGGCAGCGTGTTCGCCTTCCTCGGTCCCAACGGCGCCGGCAAGACGACCACCATCCGCATGTTGACTTCGATCCTCGAGCCAACGCGCGGCTGGGCGCGCGTCAACGGCTTAGACGTCGTGCGCGACGCCGCCCAAGTGCGCGCCAACGTCGGCGTCCTGACCGAGCAGCACGGTCTGTATGAGCGCATGAAGGCGGTTGAATACCTCGATTTCTTCGGGCGCATCTATCACCTGCCCCGCGAGGTGCGCCGCCAACGCGCTCAAGACCTGATGGCGCGCTTCGGGCTGGCGGAGGCGATGAATCGGCGCGTGGGCGAGTTCTCCAAAGGCATGAAGCAAAAATTGGCGCTGGTGCGCGCCATGCTGCACGATCCGCCCGTCCTGCTGCTGGACGAGCCGACCTCCGCCATGGATCCGCAGAGCGCCAAACAAGTGCGCGATGCTATCCTAGAGCTGAAAAACGACCGCCGCACCATCATCCTGACCACCCACAACCTGACCGAAGCACAGCAACTGGCTGATCGCATCGGCGTGATACGGCACGGCAGGCTGATCGCCAACGGCACCTTCGAGGAGCTCTCGCAGCGCTTCGTGGGCGATCCGATCATGGAGATTCGCTTCGGCGCGCCCTTGAACGGCGCTTTCGAGTGGCTGCACCGCGAGCTGGACGTGGTGGCGCACGGCGAAGACTGGTTGCGCTTCCGCACTAACAAACCGCACCAAGATAATCCGATGGTGCTGCAGCGCCTGATCAGCGCAGGCGTGTCGGTGATCACCTTGAGCGAAGTGCCGCGCAGCTTAGAGGCAGTTTACCTGCAGATCGTCAATGAAGATGAAAATCTGACGGAGAAAGCACACAATGGCAACCACGCTTAAGTCCGCACAGCTGAACACAGCCCTTGAGCGGCTGAACCTTCCGAGCTATGGCAAGTGGTGGCGCACTTTGCAGAATGCTTGGGTCGTCACACGCCGCGAAGTGCGCGATAGCTTCCGCGATTGGCGCATCATGGTGCCGATCTTCATCCTGACGCTCTGCTTTCCGCTCTTGGCGCAGGGCATGACCGAAATCTTCACGAACTTTTTCATCGCTAACGGCGCCGAGCCAATGGTAGATGTCTTTTTGCCGCTGCTGCCGATGATCGTCGGCTTTTTCCCGGTTTCGATCTCGCTCGTCATCGCTCTAGAGACCTTTGTAGGCGAGAAAGAGCGGCGCAGCCTTGAACCATTGCTCTCTACGCCGCTGACTAACCTTGAGCTGTACATCGGCAAGACCCTCGCCGCGATGATCCCGCCGTTGCTGGCTGCTTATGTAGGTATTGGCATCTATCTGAGCGCGCTGATCTTCGGCGCGCAGCAATGGCGCCCGCAAGCCGAGTTGGTCATCCAAGTTCTCCTGCTGACCACTGCGCAGGCGCTGGTCATGGTGACGGGATCGGTGGTCGTCAGCAGCCAGACGACCTCGACGCGCGCCTCGAACCTGCTCGCCAGCTTCATCATCATCCCGATGTCGCTCTTGGTGCTGGTCGAGGGCTTGATCATGGTCAACAACCTGCGCCACTTGCTGTGGTGGATTCTGGTGGCGCTGATCATCGCCGATATCTTGCTGTTCCGCATGGGCGCGCGGCTCTTCAACCGCGAAGAGCTGTTGGGACGCACTATCGATGCGATCAACTTGAAATGGGCGTGGCGCGTGTTCGTCTCGCAGCTGCGCGGCGATGCGCGCGTTAAAGGCGTGCTGAGCTGGTATCGCTACAGCGTGCTGTCCGCCCTGCGCAACAGCCGCGATGGCATCTTGGTGGTGAGCTTTGCTATTCTCGCCGCGCTGATCGGCGGCATGATCGCCACCCATTTCGCGCCGGATTGGCGGCTGACGCCTGAGATGGCGACTCAGCAGCCCGACTTGATGCAGAATTTCACGCAGTTTGCCGCGCTGAGCGAGATGGGCTTCGGCGTGCGCTACATCTTCGGGCAGAACTTGCGCGTGCTGATCGGGGCGGCGATGCTGGCAGTCTTCACGTTTGGCGTGATGAGCATCTTCCTCGCCTCGTTCACGTTCGGCGTCTTAGGCTTTCTGTTGGCGCAGCCGATCATGAGCGCGATTGGCTATGGCGTGGTGTTAGCGGCGCTGCTGCCACATGCCCTCTTCGAGCTGCCGGGCTTGATCATCGGGGCGGGCGCTGCCACGCGACTCGGCGCGCTGGTCACCAGCCCGCCGAAGGACATGGGCGTCTGGGAGGCGTGGCTGCGCGCCTTCGCCGATATGCTCAAGTTGTTGGTGGCGCTCGCCGTGCCGCTCTTGGCGCTGGGCGCTGTGGTGGAGGTGTATATCACGCCGCGCATTGTACTGATGGCGCTGGGCAGCTGAGCTCATGGGCGGAGGGAAACTCCGCCCGTTTTTCATTCTTTGTCCACGAAGGGCTCAAGCTCCCGCACGAAGCAGGAGGGCTTCTCCTGCGCCGAGACCAAGAACAACCCCTCGCAGGCGCGCGTCATGGCGACGTACAGCAAAGTGCGCTCGCGCTCTAGGTGCAAGTCGAGCTCCTCCTGAGAGAGGGCGTGGCTTTTGCGCGGCAGGATATCTTCCTGCAGCCCGACCACGAACACGACGGGGAACTCCAGCCCTTTGGCGGAGTGAATGGTCAGAATCTTGACCTGTTCCTCGAAGAGCTTGAAGTCGTCATCGGTGTGGATGGCAGCGCGCAACTGGACGCCCTGCAGAGCCTCCTGATACCTTTTGCATAGCTCGTTGGTGGGCGCGAGGATGGCGAAATCCGAGAGGCGGAACGTCTCGCCCTCCACCAAGCTGAGCAGTTTCTCGATCAGCGCTTTGGGCGCGTGGCTGAGGCGCTCTGGCTGCAGCAAGCACGGGCGCGGACCCGTGCGCTCAATCGGTTCGGGATCGACGAACTCCTCAGCGCGCTTGAGTTGCTTGTTGTTGGCGTACAGACGAGCGGCGGCTTCGGCGATTTGGCGCGTGTTGCGGAAATTTTTGCGCAAGCTGAGGCTGCGCCCGCGCATGTTCAGCCCTAAGTCGCGCCAGGCGAAGCCGCGCGAGTAGATGCTCTGCGCCACATCGCCGACCATGAATAAGTTGCAGCGCGGGGTAGTTTCTAGCAGCGCCAAGATGGCGCGCAGGCGCGCGGCGCTCAAATCTTGCACCTCATCCACGATAATGTGATCGTAGGCGGGCTGCAGCGGCTGAGCGCGCAGCGTTTGGGCGGCGAGGCGGGCGAGATCATCCCAGTGGAGTTGATCGCGGCGAGCTGCTTGATACGCCTCATAGACCGCCCAGACGATTCGGCGCGCCCCTTCGGGCAGCGCCCGTCCGCGTCCGTAGCGATGCCACGCCAGATACTCGTTCAGGATGGTCGCGCCGCTGGGCAAGACCACTTGCATGATCTCTTCGATCAAGAAAGTCTCGGTAGCGGGATCGTCGGGCGGGAAGTGACGGGCAAAGGCTTGTGTCTGGGCGCGCTGAACGGCGCTGATCGCCTGCTTGATGGCTTGCTTGCAGTCTTCGTCGCGCCTGAAGCAACTCGGATTGCCCCCTTGCCGTCCGCGAACGAGGTTGCGTATCCAACTATCGACTGTGTAGACCTCCAGATTGGCGGGCACAGAGCCGATCAGCTCTTCGATCATCGACTTGGCGGCGTCGGCGAGGGTGCGGTTGAAGGTCAGGAACAGGACGCGCTTGCCCTGTTTAGCGAACTCGATAGCGCGGTAAACGGCGATGGTCGTCTTGCCGGAGCCGGCGCAGCCGCGCAGTAGGAGCGGGCGCGCCGCGCTGATGGCGACGAAATTGCGCTGTTCGTCGGTCAGGTTGAGCATCAAGCGCTTGATCCTGCCCTCGATATAGCCGACGAGCTGATCGAGCGTGGTGCGGTAGAGCAAGCGCCCCTCGCGCATTTCGCGTTCGAGTTTGGCGTTGGTCGCCAGCTCTTGCAGGCGCTCTAGGATATGCGGCGGCAAGCCGATATCATCGAGCGCCTCAAGGGAGGTCGCCTCTTGAATGGCTCTGACGCGGTCTTTGGGGACGCCCAGAATGCGCAAGTGCGCTTCGGGCAAGTGCCTGAAGATATTTTCTGAGCCTCCGGCGGGCGGCGGCGTCGACGGCGCGCCGTACCGACGCGAGAAGGGGCGCGACGGCTCCTGCGACGGCGCTTGCGGCTGCGTTCTGCGCCACAGCGAGAAAGGTTGCAGCCTGTTGTAAGCGGAGCTTTGATGAAATTGCTCCACGATGACGTGATCGCCGATGTCGTGTAGTTCTAGGATGCCTTTCCCGCCCCAGCGGTAGATGATGCGAGCGCGGTCGCTCAGGTAGAGCTCCCAGAAGTCTTTACTTTGCATCCGATGGACTTTGAGCGAGGGATGCGGCTGTGACGGGTTCTTGAGCAGCAGCTCGATCTTCTGCTCCACATGAGAACGTTTGTGGCGCTCTAAGTTTTTGCGGAAGCGCTCGGTGACCAGAATCGAGATATTTTCATGAGTGTTCATGGCTTCAACTCAGGCGTGCGTACTCCAACGGTTTATGAAAATAAACGCAACAGCAGATAGACAGATGCTGTCCATCCGCTGTTGCGAGAGATTTTTAGAGGGGCTTAGCGACTGGCGCGAGCGGCGAGCTGCTGAGCTTGATCGATGCGATAGGTCTCCCAGTGCGATCCGCCGAAGAGACCGTCGGTCTCGAAGAATGCTGTGAACCAAGGCTTGACGGCGAAGACGTCGATATCGAGGAAGAGCGGCATGATCGGGAACTCGCCCTCATAGCCGAAGAGCAGCTCTTCAACCTCGCGGTAGAGCTGGCGGCGCACTTCAGGATCGCTCTCGCGGGCGGCGCGCGCAAGGCGACCGTCAATTTCCTCGCTGCAGGGGCGCGAGTCGATCTCGCAACTCAGCACGTCGTGCAGCCAGTTGTGTGCATCGGGATAGTCGGGCAGCCAGTTGATCAGGTACATATGCGGGCGCTCGCTGGCGGGCGTGCTCAGGCTGATCGTCTTGAGCAGAACAGTGAATTCTGCCTGCTCCAGCACCAGCTTATCGCGCGGGCAGCCCAAGACCGTATTCGCCACGTTCTGCATGTACTCGCCCCACTGCGTGCGGCGCGGCGTGCTGAGGATCGTGATAGTCGGGAAGCCTTCGCAGTTGGGATAGCCGGCGCGCGCCATCTCTTGGCGGGCGAACTCCGGATCGAAGCCGGGCGTATCGGGCTGCCCGATGCCCACCTCGTTGATCGGCACGGCGCCAAAGATGCCCGGCGGCACGAAGTGCGCCATCGGCAGACCCGCGCCGTTGAGTATCTCGGTGATGAAAGTTTGCCGATCCAGCATGGCGCTGAAGGCGCGGCGAACGTGCACGTTATCGAAAGGCGGCTTATCGTAGTAGAAGCCGAAGTAGAAGACGGCGAGATCGCTGATTTGGCGCAGTTCCTGACTCAGGACGGGGTTTTGGCGGGCAGCGTTCAGCTCGGCATCGGGCACGCCTGAGATATCGATCTGGTTAGACTGATACAACGACCAAATTGTGCCGACATCGTTGACGACGATGGTGCTGACGCGCTCCAAATTGCCACCATAGGCGTCGTTCACCTCGACGTAGAGCGGATTCTTGACGAAGACGCGGTTGACGGGCTTATCCCACTCTTGCAACAGGAACGCGCCGTTGGTGACGATGTTGCCTGGCTCCGTCCACTGCTCGCCGAACTCTTCGATGGTCTCGCGGGGCGTGGCGCGGAAAATCCACATGCTGCTGGCGGGCAGGAAGAAGCCGAAGGCGGCTTGCAGGGCGATCTCAAGCTGGGTATCGCTGAGGGCGCGCACGCCGACCTGCTCGAAATCTTCGGCGCTGATCTGATCGGCATCTTTGTTGTAGACGGCATCGCAGCCCTTGATCAGCGAAGCGGCGATCTGGCTGTAGTAGCTGCCCAGACGCGGATCGCAGCCGCGCCGAATGCCGTAGACGAAGTCTTGGGCGGTCACCTTGCGCACTTCGGTCGTCTCGCCGGTGGCGGGGTTATAGCGCACCCACGGCACATCGTCGCGCAGCGTGAACGTCCAGACGTCGCCCGCCTCGTTAGCTTCCCAGCTGGTCGCCAGCTCAGGGCGGATGGTGTTGAGCTTGGGATCGAAGTCGGTCAGACCGAGAAAGAGATTTTCGATAGCTTGGATCGAGATGGTATCTTGAGCGACTTGCGGATCGAGCGTGGCGATCAAAGCAGTGGAGGCGGTGTAGAGCGTGATCGGCTCAGGGCTTTGCAAGAGCGGGCTGCTCAGCACGAGCTGGCTTTCGCCCAGTTGGGCGGCGCGCAGCTCGCCGAGCGGAGTCAACGCCAGCATCAGCGCGCCCAAGATAACAAATAGTCCTCTCAAACGCATAGGAAGCTCCTCTTTGTTAAAAACGCATAAGCACTCTACAGAAGATTGCAAGACTTTGCAACCGTTTGTGCTTGTCAGGCTGAACAAGTGGTTTGCTCAGAGGGCAGACGAATGAACCAGCTGAGAAACAGTGAGCGGAGCAGCTGCTCCGCTCACCTTGAAGGGCGACTCTAGCGGCTGGCGCGGGCTGCCAGCTGCTGAGCCTGATCGATGCGGCGCGACTCCCAGTGCGGACCGCCGAACAAGCCGTCGGTATCGAAGAAGCCGAAGTACCATGGCTTGACCATGAAGATGTTGATGCGCAAGAAGAGCGGCGCGATGGGGAAGTTGCCCTCGTAACCGAAGAACAGCTCCTCCAGCTCGCGGTAGAGCGCCTCGCGCACGGCGGGGTCGGTCTCACGAGCCGCCTGATCGATCTTCGGGTCGATCACGTCGTCGCACGGGCGCATGAAGCTGTTCTCAGCCTTGCAGCTCAGCACGTCGTGCATCCAGTTGTGACCGTCGGGATAGTCAGGACCCCAGCCCAGCGTGAACATGTTCGGGCGCTGTGCGGTCGGCACGTCGGAGCGGATCGAGCGCAGCAGCACGGTGAACTCGTTCTCTTCGATGATGATCTTCTCGCGCGGGCAGCCCAAGTGCGTATTGGCGGCGTTCTGCAAGTACTCGCCCCAGTCGCTGGCGCCCTGATAGGTCAGCAGCGTGATCTCGGGGAAGCCCTCGCAGTTGGGATAGCCGGCGCGCTCCATCTCTTGGCGGGCGAACTCCGGATCGAAGCCGGGCGTATCGGGCTGCCCGATGCCGACTTCGTTGATCGGCACGGCGCCGCGAATGCCGGGCGGCATGAAGTGCGCCATCGGCACGCCGCGCCCTTGCTGAATCTCAGTCACGAAGGTCTGGCGATCCAGAATGGCGCTGAAGGCGCGCCGCGCATGGACGTTATCGAAGGGCGGCTTATCGTACATGAAGCCGAAGTAGAAAACGGCGAGGTCGCTGTTTTGGCGCAGCTCTTGGCTCAGGACAGGGTCTTGACGGATGCGCTGCAGCTCGGCGGCTGGCACGCCGGAGCTATCGATCTGATTCGCCTGATAGAGCGACCAGATCGTGCCGCCGTCGTTGACGACCAACGTGCTGACGCGCTCGATGTTGCCGCCGTAGTTGTCGTTCACGTCTTCAGGGTAGAAGGGATTCTTGATGAAGACGCGGTTGACGTTGCGATCCCACTCCTTGAGCATGAACGGACCGTTGGTGACGATGTTGCCCGGCTCGATCCACTGCCGCCCGAACTCTTCAATCGCCTCGCGCGGGACGGCGCGGAAGACCCACATGCCGCTGGCGGGCAGGAAGAAGCCCAAAGCGCCCTGCGTGGTCACTTGCAGCTGCGTGTCGCTGAGCGCCACCACGCCCACTTCCTCAAGGTCGGCTTCGGTGATGCTGCTGGCGTCCTTGTTGAAGACCACGTCGCAGCCCTTGATCATGGCTGCCGCAACCGAGCTGTAGTAGCCGCCGGTGCGCGGATCGCAGGCGCGGCGAATGCCGTAGACGAAGTCTTGGGCGGTCACGTAACGGATGATCTCAGTCTCGTCGGTGGCGGGGTTGTAGCGCACCCACGGCACATCATCGCGCAGATTGAACGTCCAGACGTCGCCCTCATCGCTGACTTCCCAGCTGGTCGCCAACTCTTCGCGGACGGCGGTCGTCTGCGGGTCGAGGTCGGTCAGACCGAGGAAGAGGTTCTCGATGGGCGGGATCGAGATTGAGTCTTCAGCGATCTGCGGGTCGAGCGTCGAGATCAAGCCGGTCGTCGCACCGTAGATGGTGACAGGCTCCGGATTCTGCAGCATCGGGCTGACCAGCACGAGCGTGCTATCGGGCGCGATGTTGGCGGCGCTCACGCCCCCCAGCGGCGCCAGCACCAGCGCTGCCAACATCAGCGCTGGCAACGCCTTGATGAAATTTTTTGCCATATGGCAATCCTCCACTAAAAGCATTTAGACAGACAAGCCTGCGCACTGATGCGCGAGACACTTTGACTATAGCGAAGAGTGTGCCAAGTACGCAACTAGTACTTGGCACAGAGGATGAATGTTCGCTGAGTTTATCGGCGCGCTTTTCAGAGCGGCTCACTTGCCCAGCAGCTCGCGCGCTGCCGCCACGACCGCCTCAGGCGTGAAGCCGAGTTGCTTGAAGATGACCTCTTGCGGCGCGGAGGCGCCGAAGCGCTCCAAGCCGATGATCTTGCCGCCCGCGCCGACGTAGCGATGCCAGCCGAAGGGCACGCCCGCCTCGACCGCCACGCGCGCCGTCACGCTCGAAGGCAAGACGGACTCCTTGTAGGCTTGATCTTGCGCCTCGAATAGCTCGAAGGAGGGCATGCTCACGGCGCGGGCGCGGATGCCTAACTCGTTGAGCGTCTTGTGCGCCGCCATGATCAGGCTGACCTCGGAGCCGGTGGCGATCAGGATCACCTCAGGTGCGCCGCCGCGCGCCTCCGCTTTGATGTAAGCGCCGCGCGCCACGCCCTCCAACACGCCCTCAGGCGGGTAAACGGGCAATTTTTGCCGCGTGAAGACCAGCACGGTCGGCTGTTTGTTGAGCATGGCGGCGCGCCACGCGGCTGTGGTCTCGTTGGCGTCGGCGGGGCGGATGACGGTCAGGTGTGGGATGGCGCGCAAGGCTGCCAGATGCTCCACCGGCTGATGAGTCGGACCGTCTTCGCCCACGCCGATGCTATCGTGGGTGAAGATGAAGATCGGATCGATCTCCATCAGGGCGGCGAGCCGAATGGCGGGGCGCATGTAATCGCTGAAGGTCATGAAGGTGGCGGTATAGGGCTTGCGGATGCCGCCGTGCAGCGCCAAGCCATTGATGGCGGCGCCCATAGCGTGTTCGCGCACGCCGAACTGCAGATTGCGCGCCGTTCGATCCGTCGCACTGAACAAGCCGCTCCCGCTGATGAGGGTCTTGGTGCTGCTGCTCAGGTCGGCGTCGCCGCCGATCATCGTTGGTAGGTGCTTGGCGATGGCGTTGAGGGCGGCGCCGTTGGCGTCGCGGGTTGCCATTGGCTTGCTCTCGGCGCTGTAGAGCGGCAAGTCGGCATCCCAGCCCGCAGGCAAGGACTCGGCGTGCGCCACCTCCCAGAGCTCGGCGAGGTCGGGATAGTCAGCCGCCCACGCCTTGAAGAGGGCGTTCCATTCTGCCTCGAAGCGCTCGCCGTGTTCAACAGCCGTGCGGAAATGTTCAAGCGCCTCGCCGGGGATGGTGAAGGGCTCTTCCGCCGTCCAGCCGAGCGCTTGTTTGGTCAGGCGCACCTCTTCCTCGCCGAGCGGCTCGCCATGCGCTTTGTGCGTGCCTTGCTTGTTGGGGCTGCCATAGCCGATGATGGTGCGCACGGCGATCAGGCTTGGGCGCGGATCGGCGGTCGCCGCCTCGATAGCTGCGGCGATAGCCGCCGTGTCGTTGCCATCGGCGACGCGCTGCGTGTGCCAGCCGTAGGCGTTGAAACGCATCAGCACGTCCTCGCTGAAAGCGACTTCGGTCAAGTTGGAGAGCATGACCTTGTTGTCGTCGTACAGCACGATCAGCTTGCCCAGCTTGAGGTGTCCGGCAAGCGAGGCGGCTTCAGAGGCGACGCCCTCCATCAGGTCGCCGTCGCTCGCCAGCACGTAAGTGTAGTGATCGACAATCGGGTAGTCGGGTCGGTTGAAGGTGGCGGCGAGGAACGACTCGGCAATCGCCATGCCGACGGCTGTGGCAAAGCCCTGTCCGAGCGGGCCGGTCGTGGTCTCGACGCCGGGCGTCAAGCCTGCCTCAGGATGACCGGGCGTCAGGCTGTTCCATTGGCGGAAATTCTTGATTTCATCGAGCGAGAGGTCATAGCCGGTCAGATGCAGCAGGGCGTAGAGCAGCATCGAGCCGTGACCGGCGGACAACACGAAGCGATCCCGATTCGCCCACTTCGGGTTGCGCGGATTGTGGCGCAAGTAGCGCATCCAGAGCGTGTAAGCCATCGGCGCGGCGCCCAGCGGCAAGCCGGGATGCCCCGAATTCGCCTTCTGGACGGCATCCACAGCCAAAAAGCGGATGGTGTTGATGGCTAGGGTCTCTAGAGAGGTTGTGACCGTGTCGAGCATAGGGCGGGCTGTCCTTTCTGATGATCTTCAACGCGCCAATGCGCGCCTATCGCTTTGGAAAAGGCGGATGTCCTCGCTGAACACCCGCCCATATGGAGGCTAGTTACCCGCGCCGAGCGGGGCGGGCGTGTTGGGCAGGGCGATGGTCGGTTGACCGACGGGCAGCGCAGGCGCCGCCGTCTGCGGTGCGGCGGCGCAGCGGAAACCGATGAATAATTGCGGACTAAGCGGATCCATATCGCCGCGATGGACGGTGCGCGCGAAGAGCGGCAGCGCATCCCAGCTGCCGCCGCGATGCACCTTGAGCGTGCCTGAGGGCGGCCCTTGCGGATCGATCACGCCTGGATTGGCGGCTTGTTCGCCGTAATAGGTCGGGCTGTACCAATCCTGCACCCACTCCGAGACGTTGCCCGCCAAGTTGTAGATTCCATCAGCGCTGATGCCGTTTGGAAAGGCGTTGACTGGCTCCGGCCCGCCCATATTTTGTGGGCGCGAGGTGCGGGCGCGGGCGGGATCCCAGGCGTTGCCCCACGGATACAGCCTGCCATCAGGACGGCGCGCTGCGTACTCCCACTCCGCCTCAGTGGGCAGCCGCCGCCCGATGAATTTGCAGTAGGCATCCGCGCCGTACCACGTCACATAGGCGACGGGACGGTTCAAGTACAGCTCGGTGGTGACGCTGTAGCGCGTCCCGTCGAAGTCGATGAAGCTGCGCGGGCGCTCGCCGGCGCCCTGTCCGCGCACAGCCGCACAAGGCTGCCCGCCACAGCCGTTCAGGTGGCTGCGCGGACCGAGCGCGTTCAGAAAGTCCACGTATTGTTGGTAGGTGACTTCGAAGCGCTCTAGGGCGAAGCTGTTGACGGTCACGCTATGGGGCGGGATTGAGTCGGTGGTGAAGCTGATATCGCAGCCTGTTCCACCGTCGCGATCGCGGCAATCATCGATGGCGCGAGTCGCCTCAGCTATATCCGTACCCATGCTGAAAGTGCCGCCGGGGATGTTGACCAGCTCGGTGGGCTGCACAACGTTGGGGACGGTCGGCTGGATGGCGGGCAAGGTCACGCCGACGACGGGTTGCTCGCCGACGGGCGCGAGAGCGGCGCTGGTCGGCGTGCTGATCAGGACGCCCGCCAACGTATTGGTGGCGACGGGCGCCGGCGCGCCGCCGAAGGGAGTCGGCATGATGACGAGCGGGGTGATGGTGGGCGAGCCGACGAGCGGCTGCTGAGCGGGCGCGGCTTCGGTGGGCGATTCGGTGGCCGTGACGACCACGACGCGCGTGACTTCCCGCTCGCGCTCGATCTCGACGATGGTGGGCGTCTGAGCGAGCGCGACCTGACCGGGGATGTTCAGCACCAGCAGATTCGAGGCGTACGCCGCCAAACAGAAGACGCTGGCACAGCCCAAGCCCAGCACAATGCCGATCATCAGCCATTGCCAGCTGCTATCGCGTGTGCGTCCCCGCAACGCGCTAGAATCACGTCTCATCAGACAAATTTCCTCATTCGGGCTGAGCGGCGCTCAGCCAGATTTTTGCCAACAGGCGTCCAGCTTACCCCAAATGAGCCGTTCTGCCAAAGGGCGCGCTCAAGCTTGAGGCGGCTCGATCTCTACCGCGATGGGCGCGCCCAGCTTGGTGAAGTCCAGCGTCGGCAAGCCGTCGGGCAGGTCGGCGCCTAGGGCGCTGAGAGTTTGACGGGCTTGCGCCATGCCGCGCGCGTAGGCGTACGGCTCGCTCATGCACCACGCCATCTGGACGGCCGCTTGCGCCGCTTGCACAGCCATCTCAGGGCGATTGATGGCGATCTCGGCGCGCGCCAGCACGTTCAGGGCGTCGGCTTGCGCCAAGCGGAAACCGCCCCGCTCAGCGACCTCCCAGACATCTTCGAGGGTCGTGCGCGCTAAATCGGGCGCGTCGTTGTGCAGACGCACATCTGCCAAGCCGATCACGGCGCCCAGCTCGTGCTCCACCAAGCTGGCGGCGCGCGCCCGCGCGAGCGTCTGGGTGAAAGCCGCCTCTGCGCCGCCCAGATCGCCCGCTAGAAGCGCCGCCTCGCCCTGAAAGCGCCGCGCCCGCACGATATCCGCCTCGTAGTGCAGCGTGTGGGCGAATTCCCACGCCTGCTCGGCGTATTGAAGAGCTTGATCGACTTCGCCGCGCCAGATCGCCAATTGAGCGAGGAAAGCGTATAGCGCGCTCTTGCCCTGCGGGTGATTCAAGCTCTCCTGCAGGCGCAGGGCGCGCTGAAGGGCGATCTCGGCGGCGGCGTAATCGCCGTACGCCATGCGCGTGAGCGCCACCACGCCCAACGCCGTGACCTCATCGCTCAGGTTGTTGATGGCGCGCGCGATCAAGAGCGCTCGATTGGCGGACATGGCGGCGGGGTACAAATCGCCGACTTGGCGCAGCGACTCGGCGAAATTCATCAGACCGATTGCCACGTTGCGCGGCACGCCCTCATACTCCGCCATGTTGATGGCGCGCAAAAAGAGCGGCGCAGCGCGCTGTGGCTGCCCCGACATCTGGTAGGCGAGGGCAAGGTCGTTGATGACGCGCGCCTGAGCGATCTTGGTGGAGAGGCGCGGCGCTCGCTCGATTCCGTGCGGGAAGAGCTGCTCCAGCAGCTCGGCGCGCTGCAGATTGGCGCTCAAGCGGCGCAGCATCGGCAGGTGTAAGCGCGCGTCGTAAAGGGCGAACGCCTCGTCGTACTCGCCCATGCCGATCAGCGTGCTGTATAACTCAATCGAGGCGGTCAGATCGTCCAGACTGCGCACGTCTTCGAGGCGCACGGCGGGCATCGCGCTGAAGTGGGCGTTCAGCGCCGCGTACAAGCCGCGTTGCGCCTGCTCATCCAGCCCATTCCAGACCACGCCGCGCACAATCGGATGCAGATCGTAGCGATTGGCGCGTTTATCCCAGCCGATCAAGCCGCGCGCCTCCAAATCGCTGAGGGCGGCGTCTAGCTCCGCCTCGCTCTCGAAGCCGCTGAACTGCCCTTGCCGCTTGCCCAGCAGATTGCCCAAGCTGCCCAACAGACCGCCGCTCTTGGGCGCGGCGCTGCTCCCTTGCGCGGATTTCAGCAGCAGCGGCGCGAGCGACTCGTAAAAGGTCGGCATTCGGAAGGCGGCGATAGTCTCCAAAGTGCGGCGCGCCCCGATGCTCAAGCTGCGCAAAGCGTGACTCATGACGTGCGCGCGCACAGCATCGGCGCTTTGGCGCTCCGGCGCGAAGGACTTGTTGGCGCGCCGCCACGCGGCAAAGTCGCCGCCCGCCGATGCCGCCACCTCGCCCGCTAGCGCGCGGATCAAGAGCGGATAGTTCTGCACGGCGTTGAAGATCGGCAAGAGTTCGGCATCCGCGCCGCTGCAGCCGTAGGCGCGCCACAGCGCGAGCGCCTCATCATCCGCCAAGCCGCTCAAGAACATGGCGAAGCTGCCCAAGATCGGATAGCCGCTGCTGTGCTGCAAATCAGCGGGATACAGGCGCGTGCTGATCAAGATGCGCGAGGCGTTCACGCCCGCCAACTTGCGCAGGAAAGCGCCGGCGCGCGGATCGGCGGTCTTGCGCAGGCGGTTGGGCGCGAAGATCGTGCTCTGCGCCTCCTCAGGGACGCCCAAGGCGCCCGCTACGACGTTCGCCGTCTCTTCATCGAGCGATTCGTCGTCCATGCGCGCGGCATCCATGCGCGCGTAGGCTACCAAGATGCGCTCCAAGCCGTCTAAGGTGATCAGGAACGGCTCGCGGTCGAGGATTTCGAGCAGCTCGCGCTCGCGCTCCGCCGCCGCGATCTCACGAATCTCGGCTTCGGGCGAGTCGGTGGCGTAAGCCAGCGCTCGAATGACGAAATTCTCGAAGTGGGCGTCGCTCTCGTAGAAGCTCCACCACATGCGCCCGCGAAAATCGGCGAGGCTGGGCGCGATCTGGCTGAACCAGTGCCAGGTCATGGCGCTCTTGCCCATGCCGCCGATGGCGACCACGTTCATCAGGCGCACCTTGTGATCGCGCTCGGCGATCCAGTCGGAGAGCACCTCAAGCTGCAGCTGTCTGCCGATCATCTGGCTGGCGGGCAGGAGCGTGTAGGGATGCGCGATGTAGACTTCAGGCGGCGTCGGGATGGCGCCGACGTAATGCAGCGACTCCAGCTTGAGGTCGCGCAGGGCGGCAAGGCGATTGATCAGGGCGGCGCGCAGCTGCGCCGCCGTGCTGAAGGCGATCAGATCGGGGGCGGCGCGCAAGGCGGCGAGCGGCTCGCTCTCAGGCAGTCCTTCGCGGACGAAGAGCAGGCACGGGATGGCGCGCGCCGCCGCGCGACGGTACTCCGCGACGGACTCAGGCGTGGGCGGCTCAGGATAAACGCCGATGAACAAGCCCGCCCCCTCGATCTGATCGGGCGCGTCAAGGTCGGCGAGGCGCGGCGCGATGCTCATGCGCTGGCAGGCGTCTAGCACCTCGCGCTGCAGGGCGGGGTCGCTCTGCAAGGCGGCGCCGATCAAGGCGTAGGCGGGTCTATCGGTCTGGCTCAGTCGCATAGTCAGCTCTACATCCTGCTGGTGATAGAGGCGCCATTGCAGGAGCAACGACGCCTAGCGAGCCGCGCAAGTGGCTCACAGATTGATCATGTGTCCTTCAAGCCCATGCGCGGCCTCCATGATCGCCTCGCTGAGGGTGGGATGAGCGTGGACGTTACGGGCGATCTCAGCCGGGGTCAGCTCCCAGAGCTGGGCGAGGGTCAGTTCGGGCAGCAGCTCGGTCACGTTCGGACCGATCAGGTGCGCGCCGAGAATCTCGCCGTAGCGGGCATCGCTGATGATCTTGACGAAGCCAGCGTAGTCGCCCAAGCCGAGCGCCTTGCCGTTCGCCTGCCATGGGAACTTGGCAACTTTGATTTCGTAGCCCTTCTCGCGGGCTTGCTTCTCGGTGTAGCCGAAGCTGGCGACCTGCGGCGTGCAGTAGGTGGCGCGCGGCAGCATGACGTAGTTGAGCGGCATGGTCTCGGCGCCCGCCATGTGTTCAGCCGCCACGATGCCCTGTGCGCTGGCGACGTGCGCCAATTGCAGTTTGCCCGTCACATCGCCGATGGCGTAAATGCCCTTGACGCTGGTCTGCATGAAGTCGTCGACCTCGATCCAGCCGCGCGAGTCGAGCTTGACGCCCGTCACCTCCAAGCCGTAGCCTGTGCGCGGCTTCCAGCCGACCGCTTGCAGCACCATCTCGGCGCGCAGGGTCTGAGTCTGTCCGTCGATGGTGGCCGTGACCGTCACGCTGTCGGCGTCTTCGGTGATGCTCTCAACTTTGGCGTTGGTATGCACCTTGACGCCCATGCGCGTGTATTGCCGCTTGAGTTCCTCAGAGACCTCTTCATCCTCGAGCGGCAACATATGCGGCATGTACTCCAGCATGGTGACTTCGGTGCCGTAGTTGTGCATGACGTAGGCGAACTCCGTGCCGATGGCGCCCGCGCCCACGATGATGATGCTGCGCGGCAGCGTGTCGTCGAGGATGAACTCGAGGTAAGTGCGCACGCGCTTGCCGATCTGGGTGTTGGGCAGGGTGCGCACCTCGGAGCCGACCGCGATAATGACGTTTTTGGCGTTGAGGGTCTCAGTTGAGCCGTCGTTGAGCGCCACTTGGAGGGTCTTGGGCGCTGTGAAAGTCCCCCAGCCTTCATAGGTGTCGATCTTGTTCTTCTTCATCAGGCTGCGCACGCCCTTAGCCAAGCGCTCGCTGGTCTGGCGGCTGCGCTTGAAGGCGACGCTGTAATCCAGCTCGACGCCGCCGGGCAACTTGAAGCCGAATTCGGCGGCGCGATGCTTGATGATGTGCGCCAGCTCGGCGTTGTGCAGCAGCGCCTTCGAAGGGATGCAGCCCACATTCAGGCAGACGCCGCCCCACCACTGCTTCTCAATAATCGCGCTCTTCAAGCCGAGCTGCGAGGCGCGAATGGCGGCGACGTAGCCGCCCGGACCAGCGCCCAGCACTACCAGATCGTATTCTTTCGCCATGCAAAGAGTCTCCGAGTTGCGGATAGAACGTTATGCCTGAGATTGTAGCCTGCGCACGGCAAAAGAGCTAGACTCAGCCGCCGCGCCGCCGCAAGCGCTCCGCCATCACCTGCATGACGTGCAAGGCGAAGTAGGGCGTCTCGGTGACCATGAAGCTGAAGCGCTGCCGATCAACCGCCGCCAACTTGCAATCGGTGCGCGCCACAGCCGTCAGGCTGCGCGGCTTGGAGTCGATCAGCGCCATCTCGCCGAACATGCCGCCCGGCAGCACCACCTCCGAGATGTTGCCGCTGTGATCGATCAAGTTGACTTCGCCATCGACCACGACGTACATCATATCGCCGTACTCGCCCTCACTGAAGATGGTCTGACCGGCTTGGAAGTCCTCCGTCTGATCGACGTGACGGAACAAATTGGTTGTGACGGTCATCAGCATCGCTCCTGTGCAAAAGGTCTGCGCAACGCCAACTATAGCGCGCTGCACAGGGCGCGCAAGGCGACAAGCCTTAACAATTGAAGCGCTAGTGCGCGGTCAGAAATTTCCAGCAGTTTCAAAGCATTAGCCGATCCTAGCTCAATTTGAACAGCTGAGCGCGCCCAGCTGCCCTAGAATCATTAGAGAAGAATCGGGAAGGATTTACCATGCGCCATGATAGCTTAGCCTGCCCACGTTGCCGCGTCGGGCGGCTTGACCTGAAGCGCGCCAACGCCATCTATTTTCACGGCGAGACGCTGATCTGCGCGCCGAACACGCCCGCTTGGCAGTGCGATGTCTGCCGCTACCGCGAGGTCGATAGGGAGGCGCTGCGCCGCATTGGCTTGCTAGTTCAGCGCGACGTGCCGCCTTTCAATCAGTACCGTCCCGCGCGCGCCCAGCGCGGCTTAACGGGCTAGGTTGCGCGCGGTCGGCAGCAAAATGTGAAGGGTCGCGCCGGGACAGGCTTGCTCGTCATAGCCGGGGCTTTCCGCCCAAATGCGCCCGTCGTGCGCCTCAACGATGCGCGATACGATGGTCAGCCCGATGCCCAAGCCCATACCCAAGAAGTCGGTCTTGCTAGTGCGCCCGCGATTGACGTCGATGCTGGTGTAAAAGGGCTTGAAGAGCAAGCGCAGCTGTTCGGGATGGATGCCGACGCCGTGATCGCTGACGCGCACGTGCAGAACCTCCGCTTGCTTGCCGATGTAAAAGTTGATCGGCGCGCCGTGATCGGGCGTGGCTTTGATGGCGTTGCTGATTAAGTTGCTGAAGGCGAGTCGCAGCAGCGTGGCATCGGCTGTGATAGTCTCCTGCCAACAATCGCCGCTGGTCTCGATCTGTAGGTGGCGGCGCTCTAGGGCGGGGCGATACTCTTCGATGGCTTGCTCAGCCAGCTCGCCAACTACTACGGGCGCCATGAAGGCATCGACCTGGTTAGCGGCGAGGCGCGCCATGACCACCACCTCGTTCATGACCGTTTGTAGGCGCTGCACACCCACTGCAGCGAGGTCAGCGAGCTTAGCGTACTGCGGATTGACGCTGGGATCGGCTTGCAGCTGTTGGCGCAGCATCTGGACGTAGCCGGACAGGACGGTCAGCGGGGTGCGCAGCTCGTGCGAGACCTGAGTGAGGAAGGCGGTCTTGGCGCGTTCAAGGTTGCGCAGCTCGGCGTTATCCTCTTGCAGCTTACGGACGGTGCGTTCCAGCTGGCTGGTCAGGTCGGCTTGCATCTCTTGGGTGGCGCGGCGCTGATCGGCGGCGTCGAGCTGCTCAGTCCGCCCGCCCAGAAACTCGTGAATGGTGGCGGGGAGGGTGCGCGAGTCAATCGGCTTGGTGATGTAGCCGATGCAGCCCGCGGCTAGGGCGCGGTCGCGGACTTGCTTTTCGTTGTGGGCGGTCATCGCCACGATGGGCAGTGCATCGCCGGCGATGGCGCGGATGCGCGCAGCGATGATCTCGCCGGAGAGATCGGGCAGATTCAGGTCGGTTATGACCAGATCGGGCATTTGGTGCTTGAGGATATCCAAACCCTCCAAGCCATTCTGCGCTGTCAGGACGTTGAAGTCCCGCTGGAGAATTTTGCGCACCAAGTTGCGCGCTTGGGCATCATCTTCGATATAGAGGATCGTCCGTTTTTCAGCCACGCTCGTATTTCTCTCGGCTGCTCACTGATCAGGCGGATGGCGGCGCTGCGTTTCGCGTTCGGATTCCATCATAGCGAGGCGCAGCGGGTTTATCTCTCTCAAAGGTCTATCAATTAAAGTTAATAGCGTAGCCATAAGCGCGTCAATATTCCGTCCAGCGTGAGAAGGCGCAATTCTATGCGCTTGGGCAACGTTGAGCTGAAAGTTGGCGTGTGTATGTTATAATGCGGCGCTGATTTTCAGCTATCAGGAGTATGGAGGCAGTGTTTCGCAAAGTCAACTGGGCTATCTTGATCGGCTGCATTGGCGTGCTGGCGCTGATTCTCGCAGCGCGCGGCTGGTTGGCTGTGCGCGCTCAAGGCACTGAGCTGCTCACCAA
The DNA here is from genome assembly GCA_938005675.1 of uncultured Anaerolineae bacterium. Classification (GTDB taxonomy): domain Bacteria; phylum Chloroflexota; class Anaerolineae; order Aggregatilineales; family UBA2796; genus CP2-2F. Next base: position 6,419 of record CALKXH010000087.1, on the reverse strand, counting down.
CAACGGCATGGAATCGTACGTCGGCGGACCGGGCGGCGTGGTGCCGACGGGCTGGACGCTCACCGCCAACGTGCCCGTCAACTCCTCCAAGCAAGATTGGGTCTTCAACGAGTTTCCCGGCTTCAGCCCGTCGTGGAAAGTCGATACCTCCAGCTATGCCTTCACCATGAACGCCTATCAGTTCGTGGCGGGCGTGCGAGCTGGCACGCCGCTGGTCTTCACGGCGTACGCGAACGTCTTCACCTGCAACCGCGAGGATTCGTGCATCGGCGCCGACACGCCACGCACCTCGCAGCGCGAGTCGGGCGCGCGCACGCGCATCGGCATCGACCCGACCGGCGGCACGAATCCCGCCGCGCCAAGCGTGATCTGGTCGCCTTATATCCAGCCCTTCGATCAGTTCCTGCCGATGAGCGTTGAGGCGCGCTCGCAGAACGATAACGGCGTGACTGTCTTCCTGAACGCCACGCAAGACGTCGGCATGTTGCTCAATCACGTCTACTGGGATAACGTGAGTTTGCGGGCGGGCGTCGGGAGCGGCGGCGCGGGCGTCCCAGTGCCGACCGTGCGCCGAGACGTGCCGTTCGTCACGCCGCAAGCGATGCAGCCCGACGGCAGCATCATCCACGTGGTGCAAGAGGGCGATACGTTGGCTTCCATCGCCGTGGCTTACGGCATCACCCTGACCGAGCTGCGCCAGCTGAACAACATCCCGCCTGAAGAGTTCATCATTCGCGTCGGACAGCGCCTGATTATCAAGACGCCCGCCCCGAACGTCACTTATATCGTGGTGACCGCCACCCCGACGCCCGATCCAAACGTCTCGCCCGCCTTCACGCCTTTCATCGTCGTCTCGCCCATTGCCGTCACCCCGATCACGATCATCCCGATCACGGTCGTGCCTGTTGTGCCGCCTCCACAGACGATCACACCTGTGCCGACGCCCGCATCGCGTCTGCGCATCCCCCCGCAAGACCCGCGCCGCATCCTGAGCCACCCGATTCGCCCGCGCAGCACCCTCCTCCCGCCAGCTGGCTCAGGGGCGTTGCCAACCGTCGAGAGCGTCGCGCTCGCGCCGAGCGCGACGCCGACCGATGCGCCGCGCACAGGCTCAGCCTTAAGCGCCACCTCCCCCGCTGCCCCCGCGCAGAGCGCATCAGTCTCTGCTACACCCACAGGCATGACCGTCTTGATCATCACCACGCCGACTGCCCTCCCAACCGAGTCGCTGCCTGCTTCCCAGCCAACCGACGTACCCACGCAAACGCCCCGCCCTGAGGAGACAGTCCCGCCCGCTGCGCCGACCCTCTCGCCAACAGTCCTCTCGCCAACCGTCCCGCCGCCAACAACTGTCCCGCCGACGGTGACCTCGTCCACTCAGGCGCTCGCCGCCATTCCCACCATCGCTCAAGAGCCGCCGCCGCCCGATCAGGCGCAGCTGTGCGTCATTGCCTTTGACGATGCCAACACCAACCGCCTGCGCGATCAAGGCGAGCCGCTGCTCGTCGGGATGCAAGTCAGCCTGCTGCAAGATGGCGTCGAGGTGCAGCGCCTCAGCACAGCCGCCCTCAAGCCAACCTGCTTCACAGAGCTCGCCGAAGGGACTTACAGCCTGATCGCCATCCCGCCTGAGACCTACGGCATGACCACGCCCGCTCAGCTGCAAGTGCAGGTGCAGCGCGGCGTCGCGCTGACGGTCGGCTTCGGCGCGGCGGGCAGCTATCAGCCGACTGCCCTGCCTGCCGCCCTTGAGCTGTCGCCCCCCTCCAACGGCGCGCCCGCCGACTCGCAACGCGGACCGTTGCTAGCCTTCCTGCTGGAGAATCTCGGCTTGGTGATCGCCTCTCTAGCCGCCCTGACGCTCATCAGCGGCTTGACCGTCGCTGCGTTGGTGAGCCGCAGCTGATCATGCGCTCCTACAGCCGCCGCGCCTTCCTGAAACTGCTCGCTTTGAGCGCCGCCGCCCTGAGCGTGCCGCGCCTTGCCCAAGCTGATGGCGCGCCTTTCCCGATTTACCTGACTTTTGACGATGGACCGACCACTGATCGCGACGGCGACGGCGCGACTGTTGAAGTCCTTGATACGCTGAGCCGCGAGAACGTGCCTGCCACATTTTTCCTGCACGGAAGCGCCATCAACGCTTGGGAAGGCTCTGTTTTGGTGCGTATGATCGACGCGGGACACGCTATCGGCAACCATCTGTGGCAACACGACGGCAATACCCTCGCCGATGAGCCGAGCATGGCGCACTTGGCGGAGCAGTACCTCCAATGCGAGCGGCGCATTCATCAGATGCTCGCCGAGACGGATGAGCGAGCCTATCGGCGTTATTTGGCGCAGCCGCGCCTCTTTCGGCGTCCCGGCGGCAACAACGGGCTGAACGATTTCCTCAATCCGCGCAATTTCGCCTCGCTGGAGCGCGCGCCTGCGCTGCGCCCTTACCGCAAATACCTCGCCTGGCTGCAGGGCGTTTACGATTACAGCGGCTGGCACGTCAGCAACGGCGATAGCCTGCCGCGCTCGGCGCCCGCCGACCCAGAAGCCATGCGCGATTGGCTGCTCTACGGACGGGGCAGCTATCAGGGCGTGCGGCGCTATCTGTGCGCAGGCGAGCCGCCCCGCCGCGCCACCGAAGCGCGCCAAGGCTTGATCGTGCTGATGCACGACGCTGTGCCGCTCACGCGGCGCGCCTTGCCGCTGCTCATCGCTGCGTTGCGCGATCTCGGCGCGACTTTCCATGCGCTGCCCCGCCCAGCCGATCAGCCCAACGCGCCCGCCATCGGCATCGGCTACCCGCCAACGCCCGATCCGCTCGGTCAGGCTTGCGCGCCGTGAGTGTTGAGAGACTCTAACCAAAGACCGATGTGAGCCTTTCGGTATATCGCTAGAATGGCAGCTGAGAGCCATCCGCGCGGCGCTTCCGCACAACGATCTGAAAACGAGGTTACAATTATAGAGAGCGCTGCAGATAGCCAATCGGCATAGCGAACACTCGAAGCGCAAAAGGTAGAGCGTAGTCATGAAAGTAACATTCTGGGGCGCACGTGGCAGCATCCCCGCGCCGATGGGCGAAGAAGAGCTCCGCGAGAAGCTCAAAGCGGCTCTCTTGGGCGCCGTCGGCGTCGATCTGACCGACCACGCCGCCGTCGATCAATATATCGCCCGTCTGCCTCAGTGGATCGCCTCAACGGCGGGCGGCAACACCACCTGCATGGAGGTGCGCGCCGGCGAGACCCTCTTCATCCTCGATTGCGGCTCTGGGATGCGCCTGTTGGGCAATGCGCTGATGCGCCAAGCTTTCGGTAGCGGGCAGGGTGAGGCGCACATCCTGATCTCGCATACGCACTGGGATCACGTTCAGGGCTTCGTCTTCTTCGCCCCGGCGTACGTGCGCGGCAACACCTTTCATTTCTACAGCCCCTTCCCCGACCTGATCACGCGCTTCGAGGATCAGCAGCGCGAGGTCTATTTCCCCGTCCCGATGGATTACATGGGCGCCACGCGCACGTGGACGATCCTCGACCCCAACGAGCCGTTCCAGATCAACGACGTCCACATTCAGCTGATGTTGCTCTCGCATCCGGGCGGCGCTTACGCCTACCGCCTGACTCATCAGGGCAAAGTCTTGGTCTACGCCACGGACGGCGAATATCAGCGTATGGATGCCGAGCATACCGCCCGTTACGTCGAGTTTTTCCGCGATGCCGACCTGCTGATTTTCGATGCCCAATACAGCTTCGAGCAAGTCATCGATGAAAAGCGCGATTGGGGGCATAGCACGCCCAAAATGGGCGCCGAACTGGCTTTTCGGGCGCGCTGTAAGCGTCTCGCCCTAACTCATCACGATCCCCTTGCCACAGATGAGCAGCTCTGGAATGCCGTGGCGGAGGCGTACAACTATCTGGCTTTTCGCAGTCGCGGCAGCGCCCAGAGCTTTGAGACGGAGGTGATCCTCGCTCAAGAGGGGCGCACTGTTGAGCTGTGAGCGCGCAGGCTTGTCGCTCCTTTGTGAAAACGCACAAACCTCAATCTTTGCGCTACGCTGAGGCGCCGAACTATAATTGCTTACGAGTCCGAAAAAGTTCGGCTTTTGAGGAGAGTTCTTTATGAGCAAAGTACCCTTTTCCAAACGCTTGGTAGCCTTCGCCCTAGTGGCGTTGATGGTCGTCCTGCCTAGCGCCCTGCTGGTGCGCGCGGAGGAAGAGCCAATTGTGATCGGCGTGGCGGTGGCGCAAACCACCAATGTGGCGCTCTTCGGTCAGGAGCAGGTCATCGGCGCGCAGATCGCCGAGGCGTTCTTCAACGAGCGCGGCGGCGTGAACGGGCGTCCGATTCGCATCGCTTACGCTGACACCGGCGGCGATGAAGCCGGCGCCATCAATGCCTTCCAGACCTTGATCAACCGTGAAAACGTCGTCGGCATCTTGGGTCCAACGCTCTCGCAGCAAGCCTTCGCCGCCGACCCCATCGCCGATCAAGCCGGTGTGCCGGTCATCGCGCCCTCCAACACGGCGCGCGGCATCCCGCAGATCGGGCGCTTCATCTTCCGCGTCTCCGCCCCTGTGACGTTCATCGCCCCGAACGCCGTCAAGCAGGCGATCAAGATCAATCCTGATCTCAAGCGCGTGGCGGTCTTCTACGCTCAGAACGACGCCTTTAGCGTCTCCGAGACGGGCGTCTTTCAGCAGACGGTCAAGGACTTGGAGCTGGAGCTGCTGGACGTGCAGACTTTCCAGACGACCGACACCGACTTCACCACGCAGATCACCAACGTCCTGCCGCTCGAGCCTGAGCTGATCATCATCAGCGGCTTGGCTGCCGATGGCGGCAACTTGGTGCGCCAGCTGCGCGAGTTCGGCTACAAAGGGCTGATCGTGGGCGGCAACGGCTTCAACACTACCAACCTGTTCCCCGTCTGCCAAGCGCTGTGCGACGGCATCCTCGTTGCGCAGGCGTACAGCTACCAGTACGATAGCGAGATCAACCAAGCCTTCCGCGAAGCGTACAAGGCGCAGCAAGGCAAAGAGCCGCCGCAGTTCAGCGCTCAGGCGTTCACGGGCATCCAGGTCTTCGTGGAGGCGCTCTCGCGCTTGGACGAGCGCAAGCCGCTCAAGGATATGGACTTGGCGACCCTGCGCGCCGAGCTACGCGATGAGATCATGAACGGCAAGTACGATACGCCGCTGGGTCCGATCTCCTTCGAGGAGACCAAGAAAGACGACGGCACGCCCGCCGGCGGCGAGATCGTCCAAGAGCGCTTCTATGTGGCGCGCATCGAGATGAGCGAGGACGGCAAGGAAGGTCGCTTCACCTTCGTCGACTAGCGTCACCCAAGCATCTCCTTTCGTTGGAAACAAGAGACAGCTGATAAGCTTGTCTCTTGTTTTCGTTCCGCGCTCCGATAATTTAAGGGATGATTAACTGATCTAGACCAGCTGATTGAAAGGCAGAGGTTTTGTGTGAAATGCACAAAAAATTCTGTTTTGCACAGTTGTAAAGCTGAACTATAATTCCGAGATGAACCCAGAAGGTTCTTCAGTTTTTTGAGGAAGGTTACATGAGCAAAGTTACCCTTTTCAAGCGTCTTGTGGCATTCACTTTGGTAGCGTTGATGGTGCTCTTGCCCAGCGCCCTGCTGGTGCGCGCGCAAGAGGACCCCATCGTCATTGGCGTGGGCGTGGCACAGACCAGTAACGTGGCACTGCTCGGTCAGGAACAGGTCATTGGCGCCCAGATTGCCGAAGCGTTCTTCAACGAGCGCGGCGGCGTGAACGGGCGTCCGATCCGCATCGCTTACGCCGACACGGGCGGCGATGAAGCCGGCGCCATCAACGCCTTCCAGACCCTGATCAACCGTGAAAACGTCGTCGGCATCCTCGGTCCGACGCTCTCGCAGCAAGCTTTCGCTGCCGATCCCATCGCCGATCAAGCCGGCGTGCCGGTCATCGCGCCCTCCAACACGGCGCGCGGCATCCCGCAGATCGGGCGCTTCATCTTCCGCGTCTCGGCGCCTGTGGCAATCGTGGCGCCCAACGCCGTGAAGCAGGCGCTCAAGATCAACCCCGACATCAAGCGCGTGGCGGTCTTCTACGCCCAGAACGATGCCTTCAGCGTCTCTGAGACGGGCACTTTCCAGCAAACCGTCAAAGACTTGGGCTTGGAGCTGCTGGATGTGCAGACTTTCCAGACGACTGACACTGATTTCACCACGCAGGTCACCAACGTCTTGCCGCTCGAGCCTGAGCTGGTCATCATCAGCGGCTTGGCGGCTGATGGTGGCAACCTCGTCAAGCAGCTGCGCGAGCTGGGCTATCAAGGGCTGATCGTCGGCGGCAACGGCTTGAACACCGCCAACATCTTCCCCGTCTGCCAAGAGCTGTGCGACGGCATCCTGATCGCTCAAGCCTACAGCTACCAGT
>CALKXH010000086.1 GCA_938005675.1 uncultured Anaerolineae bacterium | reverse complement strand
CGATAAAAAGGTGCTTCCGAGGCAGCTTCCAGCCACTGCAAGTTGAAGAATTGCAGTCCCTCGGCGCTTTGGCGATAGGTGTACAAGCCGATCTGGGCGTAGGCAGGCTCGGCGGACAGTTCGGGCAAGCAGTGATGGCTCAGGGCGCGGTCGTCGGCGCGCCAGAAGCGCCCCAGCCAAAAGGGCGCGTCAGCTTGGGCAAGACGGGCGTCGTCCTGAGCGTAAAGCGAGAGCGCCACGTGGAATTGATCGCCGAGCGGCGTGCTGGCGGGGGCAGGCAATCGCCACACTAACTCCAGACAGCGCGCGGCGGCATCCCAGCGGAAAGCCTCCAAGCCGCCGCCGATGCTCAAGCGCGCCATGGGCGGCACAGGTGTATAAAGCGCAGCATCGAAATCGGCGGGGCGGCGCGCCGAGAGCGTCAAACAGCGCTCAGGCGTCCCATCGGGCAGCCGACGCATAACATAAAGCGTTCCATCAGCCTGTGAGCAGCTCAGCGTCAGCATCAAGGCATCTTGAGCGGGGAAAACCTCCAAATCGGGCGGTAGGAAGCGGCGCTGAGGCAGATCGTAGAGCAGCGCATCCCAGATCGTCGCCTCATCGTCGATGCCGACGAATTGTCCATCGAGGCGAATGAGCAGGTCGTTCGGTTGCCGTGCGAGCAGCTCAGCACGGACGGGCATGTACATGCCCAGCGGCGTCCCGAAGCCATTCGGTGTGGCGACTCGCCCTACGAAACTCAGCAGACTGGTGATGAGCGCCGCTTGCAGCGCCGCCACGCCGATCACGGGCAGAATCAGCGCGGCGGCGAGGCGCGTCCGCCCGATCAGGTCGCGCAAGGTGGCGCCGAGCGCCAAGAACGCAGCTGGCATCAACGGAATCAGGTAATGCAGCTGCGGAGTCACCCAGCGGACTGAGAAAAGTGCCAACGGCGCGATCAGCCAGACCCCTAGCGCGATATCGAGCGGGCGTTTGGCGCGCAGCCCGATCAGCAAGCGCCATAGCCCGCTGAGCAGACACAGCGCGCCAAAGCCGTACAACGCGCCGTACGCCCACGTCGGGATGCTCTCCAGCCAGCGCTCGAACATCGCGGGACCCGCGAGGCTGTGCAAGTCTGCCCCACTTAGCACGATCAGCGCGTAGGCGAGCGTCTGCCCGCTGAATAGCCCGCCCTCCGCCGCCGCTTCAAGCTGAGCGCTCGCCCACGTCCCGCCGCGCAGCGCCTGCAGCGTCCCAACGGCGTACGGCACGACCGTCAGCGCCGCCAGAAACAAACTAGCCACGAAAAAGCGCGTCAGACGCCGCCGTCCCTGTCCGATCAGGTACAGCGAGAGCGGGACGAGCGCCATTGCCGCGAAGTGAATCTGCACTGTGATGCTGAGCAAGGGCAAGTGCAGCAATTGCCCTAAGCGCCCCTCGCGCCGACCGCCCGCCATGAAGCCCGCCAGCCCGCTGCCAACGGTCAGGATTACGAAAGGCATCAGGGCGTTTTGCGCCCACAGCTTGCGCGAAAAAATGACCGCCCAAGGGCTGACGGCAAGGCATAGCGCCGCGATCAGCGCCGCCAAGACGCCGTAATAGCGTCGTGCCAAGCCATAAAGCAAGCCCACCGCCAATACATTCAACACGCCAATGTACTGCGTGGCGAAGATCGGGTCGCTGCTCAGCAGAAAAGGCGGCGTCACCACATAGACGCTGAAAGGCGCGTTGCGCAAGCCGACCGACGAACCGATGCCCAGCAGCGGAAACTCCCGCCCGCGCGCCAAATCGAGGGCGAGGCGGGCGAGATTCGCCTCGTCGCGCTTGAACTCGACGATATCCGCCATGTTCAGGCGCAGCCACGCCGCGCTCAGCACGAGCAGCAGCGCTACTATCTCGGCAAGACGTTCGCGTTGCTTTATGTCGCGCATTGTTTTACTTTTGTTCGATTCATCTGTAGCATAAAAACGAAAATTGGCGTATGATAGAGTCGGTAGCATAATACAGGCTTGTGCAGCTGATTGGCAGAGGCACACCTGATCAACGGTTGAATGGCAGCTTTGGAACTACAGTTTACCGCGCTCGGAGGAGTCCCGATAGCAGGGATGGGCGCGGGCGAGTTGGAAGCGCACCGCATCAAAACGCGGTCTTCGGTTGTGTGATAGGGTAGACGGGTTGTGAACAACGTTCGGTATATCAGAGCAACGCATCGGCAACGCTGCGGCGGGCTTGATTCATCATAAGGCACGCTCATGCCAAAGCTTTCACCGTTCAAGACATGATATACTGAGGCGGGGGACACGTCGGCTCACTTGAGCGCAGCGCGTTTCAGCTGAAAACTGTTCCATACGCACCCTTCAGCCGTTGCTAAGGACTTAGCTGCGGCTTGATTCGTTATGCATTCAATATCTCAGACGGCAGGGCAGCTGCCGATAAGGAGTGGTGAAGCATGGACAGTAGTTCGCTACTCGTGCTAGGCATACTCGATTTTGTCATTGTGAGTGCGGTGATCGTCGCGGTGGTGATCATCTTCAGCAACCGCACACGCCGCCTCGTGCAGCGCGAATTAGAGGAATACGTTGCCACGCGCCGCAAACTCGCCGATGAAGAGGCAAATCGCCTGATCTCGGAAGCCGATTCGCGCGCCAAAGAGCTTGAGCTGCGCGCCCGCGATGAGGCGCAACGGCTGTTGGATGAGGCAGATGCCGCCATCAAGCGCCGCCGCGCCGAAAACGATCGCGAGAGCGAGCGCCTTGATAAGCGCCGCGAAGACCTCGATAAGCGCCTTGAGCGCCTTGAAGCCCGCGAGCGCGAGCTGAACAAGCGCCAGAGCGCCCTCGATAAGCGTCGCCAAGACCTCGACAAAATGTACGAGGAACGCCGCGCCGAACTGGAGCGCGTGGCTCAAATGACCCGCGAAGAGGCGCGCCAGCACCTGCTCGACTCGCTGGAGAGCGAGGTGCGTGCCGATATGGCGCGCAAACTGCGCGAGCTGGATGAGGAACTCAAAACCGAAGCCGAGCGCCGCGCCCGCGACGTGGTGGCGTTGGCGATTCAGCGCATCGCCTCCGATCAGGTCAGCGAGTTGGCTGTCAGCGTGGTCGCTCTACCCTCGGATGAGATGAAAGGGCGCATCATCGGGCGCAATGGGCGCAACATCCGCGCCTTCGAGCAGGCGACTGGCGTCGATGTCGTGGTCGACGATACGCCAGAGGCGGTCACGCTCTCCAGCTTCGATCCAGTCCGCCGCGAGGTGGCGCGCCGTGCGCTGGGCAAGCTGGTGCTGGACGGGCGCATCCATCCCGCCCGCATCGAGAAGCTGGTTGAAGACGCCCGCAAAGAAGTCGATCGGGTGGTGCGCGAAGAGGGCGAGGCGGCGGCTTACGAGGCGGGCGTGCCGGGCTTGCATCCAGAAATTCTCAAGTTGCTGGGTCGGCTCAAGTTCCGCACCAGCTACGGGCAGAATCAGCACGCCCACGCCATCGAGACGGCGCACCTCGCTGGCATGATCGCCGCCGAACTGGGCGCCGATGTGGCAATCGCCAAGATGGGCGGCTTGCTGCACGACATCGGCAAGGCGATCGACCATGAGATTGAAGGCTCGCACGCCATCATCGGCGCGGAGTTCTGTCAGCGCTACGGCGTGAACGAGAAAGTCCTCAATTGCATCGCCAGCCATCATCACGAGGTCGAGCAGCTCTACGTGGAGGCGATCATCGTGGAGGCAGCCGACGCCATCAGCGGCGCTCGCCCCGGCGCCCGCCGCGAGAGCATGGAGACCTACATCAAGCGCGTGCGCACCCTCGAAGAGATCGCCAGCTCGTTCAAAGGCGTTGAGCAGAGCTACGCCCTGCAAGCCGGGCGCGAGGTGCGCGTGATCGTGCGCCCAGAAGATGTAGACGACGTCGGGGCGGCGCGCCTGGCCCGCGAGATCGCCAAGCGCATCGAAGAATCGATGCAGTATCCCGGTCAGATCAAGGTGCAGGTGCTGCGCGAGACGCGCATCACTGAGTACGCCAAGTGAGGTCAGGCGTGTGGCGTAGCGCAGGGCTACGCCACACGCCTCAATAGATGTAATTCTGGATGAATTCGACCACCACGACGTTTTCATCGCAGCCGCTGCGCGCTTGCACGGTCACTTTCTCCGAGATCGGCACGCCCGTGATGCCCAGCAGCTGCACGGTGTAATCGCCCACGCGCGGCGTCGTGCCCAGAAATGCCTCAAAGCCGCTCGCTCCGAACTTGGGCTGCTCGCCGGTGTAGTGGAACTCATCGATGTTGCCGTCGGCGCTGGTGATGCGGACGGTCAGGCTGCCTTCTTCGCGCGTGCGCGGCTGCCCTTGCAGATTCAGCACCAAGCCCGCCAAACTCTGCCAGCGGCAGCCCTCGCTGCCATCGTGAGCTTGGTAGCGGATCGCGTTCAGGCTGAAGGGATAGGGCGAGCGCGTGCCACTTTGCGTCGGAGGCGCTTCGGGCGGGCTTGCCGTCGGCGGAAGGGCGATGATGCCGCCGACCACCGGCGTCGGCGTGATGCTGGGCGTGGCGGTCTCGGTGGCGGTTGGGGTAGGCGTCTCAGAGGGCGTTGGGCTGGGCAACTCGGTGGGCGGCGGCAGCGTGGGCGGCTCAAGGGTGAAGGTGGCGCTGGGCGTCAGCGTGGGTTCGGGCGTGGCGAGGACGAGCAGCGGCAAGGGCGTGGGCGGCGGGAACGGGTTGATCGGCGCATAGGGATTGGCGATCAGCAGGATGGTGAGCGCCACCACACCTACCGAGAGCAGGACGAAGAGCGCCGTGATCACGTCGGCGCAGCCGTAGCCGCTCGGCAGCGCCTCGTCGGTGTATTGTGGATGTTGTGGCGCGCTGCTGGGCGGAGGCTTGCGGCGCGTGCGGGGAGCGACCGCTTCGGCGGGCAGGTCGTAAGCGCTGAGCGGCTCTTCGCTCGGCGCAGATTCTTCAGGCACAACAGGCGGTTTTTCCTCAGCCATAGCTTAGGTCTCTCTAAAAGGGTCGGATTTGCGAGAAATCGACTTGGGCGAGGTTGCGTTCGCACTTGCCGTCGAATTGGATGCTCACAGCAGGCGAGAGTATAACATCCTCGCGGCTGAGCAGCTGAACGCGATAAGTCGCTCGTCGCGGGCGCGTGCCGACTTGGATCAGCCAGCCGTAGACCGAGTCGCTCTCGATGGGGATGCGCTGCGCGAAGTTATTGCCGGTCACCTGAGCCTGAATGCCGACGCGCGCGCTCAGGCGCTCGCCTTGCAAGCCGAGAACCGTCCCGCTGATGCCCTGAAAATCGCAATCCGTCCTGCCTTCAAAGCGCGTGAAGCGCGTCTGCAGGGGCATGAAAGGGAAGGCGGCTGTTGGCGTGAAAGTTGGCGTGGCGGTGGCGGTGAGGGTGGGCGTCGGCGTGGGTGAGGGGGTCTCAGTGATAGTTGCGCTGGGCGTCGGCGTGGCGGTTGAGCTAGGCGTGAGGGTCAGGCTGGGCGTGTGAGTGGGAGTTGGCGTGAGGGTCGCGCTGGCAGTCTGTGAGGGCGTGAGGGTTGCGCTTGGGCTGAGCGTGAGCGAGGGCGTCGCCGTCCAGCTGGACGTGAGGCTGGGCGTGAGGGTCTGGGTGGGCGTGTCGCTGGGCGTCAGAGTGGGCAAGGCAAGGGCGCGCAGCGGGGCGAGCGTGCGCGGGGCGAAAGCGGCGGGCGGCGGCAGCGCGCCCGTCAGGAGGGCGGCGGTCAGTCCGATCACGACGAGGGTCGCGCTCAGGAAGAGCGCCGTCAGCCCGTTCAAGAGTCGACGGACGCTCTTGCGCTGCTCACGGCGCATCGTCTAGCCTTGCACCTGCGGCGTCTCGGTCGGCGGCGGCGGCTCAGGCGTATTGGTGGGCAAGTCGGGCGTGGGCGTGGCAGTCGGAGGTTCAGGGGTTGGCGTGGGCGTCGGCGTGGGCGTATCCGTCGGCGTGGGCGTGATGGTGGGCGTCTCGGTTGGCGTGACAGTCGGCAGTTCGAGGGGCGTGACCGGCGGCAGCGTACGCGGTACGAAAGCCGAAGGCGGTCGCACCACGTCTGTCATCAGCAGCAAGGAATAGATGCACACGAAGGCGCTCAAGCCCAAGAAGACGATGGTGATAGTATTATAAGTGCTGCTGTTATCTTTTCGCATTCAGCCAAACCTCTCTGTGGTTGCCGCATTCAGCAAGGCAGACGCCTCTCAAGTCTACAGGAACTTCTCAATTTTCGCGCGGCTGATCAGCTCCTGAACCCAGCGTTCGAAGGTGCTTTCAGTCAGACGGTAGCACATCTCCTCATCGACGGGGCGCTCGGTCGAGCGCTCCAGCACCTGCAGGATGTGATAGCCCAGCTCAGTTTTGATCGGGGCGCTGAGCGCGTTGAGCGGCAGGCTGAAAGCGGCGATCTCGATCTCCTCCTGCAGCAGCTGCCCACGCGCGAACCAGCCCAAATCGCCGCCGACCTGTTTGGTGGTCACATCCAGCGAGTTGAGGGCGGCGAGGGCGGCGAAATCGGCGCCTTGCTCTAGCTCAGCGCGCAGGGCGAGCGCCTGCCCCTCATCAGGCACGAGGATGTGCCGCGCGCGGACTTGCTCCACGTTTTTGCAGGCAGCAGCCGTGACGATATCGCGCATACGCTGTGTGAGCAGGGCGGCGCGCAAATTGGCGCGATATTCGGCTTCGCTGAGGCGATCCGCCTTGAGTTGCGCCTCCCAGTTCTCGCGGCTGCCGGCGATCTCGATGATGGCGGCAATTTCAGCGTCCAGCTCAGCATCGCTCACGCTGATGCCCTGAATGGCGGCGGCTTGCTCGATCAAGGCCTGCTCGATCAGCAAGTCCAGCACTTCATTGCGGAACTGATTCAGATCGCGGGGCGGCGGATTGCCAAAACTGCGGATGGTCTCCAAGCGGCGCGCCACTTCCCGATCCAGCTCCGCCATGCTGATGCCCTGATCGTTGACGCGCGCCGCCAGAATCTCGGCTGTGGGCGTGGGCTGAGCGGCTTGGGCGGTTGGCGGCGGAGAGGTCGGGCTGCTGGCGGGCGGATTAGCTGCGACAGTCGTCTGGGGGAGGTTGCCGTCGCAGGCGCCGAGCAGACTGGCAAGGCAAAAGTAGCCGACCACAAGCGCGGAGCGCGTCGCTAGAACTCGCAAGGTAGACTCTCTCTCAGTTGCTGATCAATCGCCCATTCTCTGAGGGCGCTGTGGCAAGAGTATAGCGATCAGGCTTGCCCGCTGCAAGCGCGAGCGGCGAGCGGCTGGCAGAATGCACGAAGGCTGCTTTTTCCGCACGGCGCTCGCTATAATGACCGATCTGTATTGACTGCACGCACAGGAGTTTTTTTGAGATGAGCAGTTTAGCGGAGCGCGTCGCCGTGGTCACGGGCGCCAGTCGAGGCATCGGGCGCGCCATCGCCTTGGAGTTGGCGCGGCGCGGCGCGGCGGTCGTGGTCAACTACAACGCCAGCGCTGAAGCCGCCCAGCAGGTCGTTGCCGCCATTCAAGCGGGCGGCGGCAGAGCGCTGGCTGTGCAGGCGGATGTCAGCGACTTGGCGCAGGCGGAGGCGCTGATCAAAGCCGCCCAGAGCGCCTTCGGCAAGCTGGATATCCTCGTGAACAACGCCGGCGTCACGCGCGACGGTCTGCTGATGAGCATGAAAGAGTCGGACTGGGACGTCGTGCTGGCTACCAACCTGAAGAGCGCGTGGAGCTGCTGCAAAGCCGCCGTGCGCAGCATGATCCGCCAGCGCAGCGGGCGGATCGTGAACATCACCAGCGTGGTCGGCATCAGCGGGCAAGCCGGTCAGACCAATTACAGCGCCAGCAAAGCCGGCTTGATCGGTTTCACCAAATCCCTCGCCCGCGAGGTCGCCTCGCGCGGGATCACGGTCAATGCGGTGGCGCCCGGCTTCATCACGACCGATATGACGGCGAATCTCTCCGCCGAGCTGATGGCAGAACTCAACAAGCGCATCCCGTTGGCGCGCTACGGCACGCCCGAAGACGTCGCCTATGCGGTCGCTTTCTTGGTCAGCGATGAAGCCAGCTACATCACCGGGCAAGTCCTGACGGTTGATGGCGGTTTGATCATGTAGCTTGTCAATTGCGTTAACACGCGGATCGCACAGTTTTAACAAAGAGCAACTAAACTGAGTCGGGCTAATGGAGCATAGCTGACAACGTTTCAGCTCAGGAGGATACGTATGTCCAAGCGTCTAGTTGTTTTGATGACCATCATCGCGGTGCTTGCGCTGGGCGCGGCGAATCTGCGCACAGAGGCGCAGAGCGTGGTGGAGATCGATTTCTACTACCCGACGGCGGTCGGCGGTCCGATCACGCAGATCATCGATGAATATGCCGCTCAGTTCAACGCCGCCAATCCCGATATCAAAGTTAATGCGGTTTATGCGGGCGGTTACGACGAAATCTACAAGGCGGTTCAGACTCAGATCAGCGGCGGCGGCACTGGTCCGGATGTGGCGATCTTCCTCTCCGTCGACCTGTTCTCGCTGATCGAGAACGACTTCATCATCCCCCTGACCGACTTCATCGAGAAGACCGAAGGCGCCAAGGAAGCCATCGCCGATTTCTTCCCCGCCTTCATGCTCAACACGTTGGATGAATTCGGCGTGATCTGGGGCATCCCCTTCCAGCGCAGCACGCCCGTCATGTACTACAACAAAGACTTGTTCCGCGAGGTCGGACTCGATCCCGACGTCGCGCCCAAGACGTGGCAAGATATGCTCGAAGCGGCTAAAAAGCTGACTCTGCCCGATGGCAGCCGTTGGGGCTTGATGATCCCCTCCGACGGCTTCCCGTACTGGCTCTTCCAAGGCTTCGCTATCAGCAGCGGCAAGAATCTGGTCGAGGCTTCGCCGACGGAGGTCTTCTTCAACACGCCCTCGACTGTTGAGGCGCTCGAATTCTTCGCCTCGCTCTCGCGCACGCACAAAGTCATGCCTGAGGGCATCATCAAGTGGGGCGATACGCCCGCTGCGTTCACCTCAGGGCAAGCCGCCATCATCTACCACACCACCGGCAGCCTGACCAACATCCTGCGCAACGCCAATTTCGAGGTCGGCGTGGGCTTTTTGCCGCAGGGCAAAGCGGGCTACGGCGCCCCGACCGGCGGCGGCAACCTGCACATCCTCAAGACCAGCTCGCCCGTCGAGCAAGCCGCCGCTTGGCGCTGGATTCAGTTCCTCAGCTCGCCCGAAATTCAGGCGGATTGGGGCGTGAAGACCGGCTACGTGGCAGCCCGCCAGTCGGCGTGGGAGCTTGAGCCGCTCAAGTCGCTGGTGCGCGAGAAGCCTCAGTACGCTGTGGCGCGCGATCAGCTGCCCTTCGCCCAGAAGGAACTCTCCACCTACCGCGGCTTGGATGTGCGCCAGATTTTCGGCAAGGCGGTTCAAGCCGTGATCACGGGCGAAAAAGACGCCAAGACCGCCCTCGATGAAGCCCAAGCCGCCGCTGATCAGCTGCTGGCGCCCTACCGCTAGACCGTTTTGGCGCGCGCCCTGCTGCAGCGCGGCGCGCGCCTCTGACCGCTAGGCAACCCCATGAGCAACCTTGAGAGCTTTCTGGACTACCGCGCCGCGCGCAGCCTCTCCTCAGGCGAGTACACGCGCCTGTGGCAACGCATCTTGCCCTATCTGCTCATCCTGCCGACCTTCGCCTTCGTCTTCCTCTTCACCCTGCTGCCGACCGTCAACGCGCTGAACCAGAGCTTGTATCAGCCCGGCAACGTGCGCATCCCCACGCGCTACGTCGGCTTGCAGAACTACCTCGATCTGTTCAATCCGAACACGCTCATCGGCGCAGATTTCCTGCGCATCGCGGGCAACACGCTCATTTACATCGTCGCCACCGTGCCGACCAGCATGGCGATTGGCTTCGGCTTGGCGCTCTTGCTCAATCGGAAGATACGCGGCTTGGCGCTTTTCCGCTTCGCGTTCTTCTACCCCGTCCTGATCCCGATGATCGGCGCGGGCAGCATCTTCGCCTTCCTCTTCGCCGACCAAATCGGCTTGCTCAACACGATTCTGCGCAGCTTCGGCTTGCCCACCATCAAGTGGATCGGCGATCCGAACTGGACGCTGCTCGCCATCAGCATGGTCTCCATTTGGAAACAGGCGGGCTTCTGCATGATCATGTACCTCGCCGGGCTGCAGGGCTTGCCGCAAGACGTCTACGAGGCTGCCGACCTGGATGGCGCAAGCGCGTGGCAAAAGATTCGGCGCATCACCCTGCCCCTGTTGCAAGGCACGACGCTCTTCATCCTGACGACCAGCATCGCCGCTTCCTTCCAGATGGTCGATCACCTCTTCGCGCTGGGCGAGGGTCAGCCCAACGAGCGCAGCAACTTGCTGCTCTATTTCGTCTTCCAAAAGTACAACGAGCCGCGCAATCAAGGCTACGTGAGCGCCATCACGGTCATCATCCTGCTGGCGCTGTTGTTGTTCACCGCCCTGAACTTCTGGCTGTGGGAGCGGCGCACATATTATGAGAACTAGTCGGTTGGGGCGCATTCGGAGCGCGCTCAGCACGCTCGGTCTGGTGGCGGCGGCGATCTTCTGGCTGATCCCGTTGATCTGGTCAGTCTTGGTCGCCATCCGCCCTGAAAACGAGCCGCTAGGGGTCGGCAACATCTTCTTCGGCAGCCGCCTGACCCTAGAGAACTTTCAAAATGTGGCGCGGGTGACCAACTGGGGCGAGCACTTCTACGCCACGCTGCGCTTCGTCTTCGGCGTGCTGCTGGTGCAAGTTGTGACGATCACGCTCGCAGCCTACGCCTTCGCACGGATGCGCTTCTGGGGCAAGCGGCTGTTCTTCGGTCTGATTTTGATCCAGCTGATGATCCCGGCGGCTGTGCTGATCGTGCCGAATTTCGCCACCATCAGCGCACTGCGGCTCTACGATACGATGTGGGCGCTGATGTTGCCCTATATGGGATCGGCGTTCGGCACGTTTCTGATGCGCCAAGCCTTCAAGCAAGTGCCGCTGGAGCTGGAAGATGCAGCGCGCATCGATGGCTGCGGCTGGTTCGGCGTGCTGTGGAACGTCTATTTGCCGCCCTCGATCCCTTCGCTAGTCGCTTTCAGCCTCGTCTCGGTCACCACGCGCTGGAATGAGTTTCTGTGGCCCATGATCGTCACGCAAAGCAGCGCGAACCGCCCGCTGACCATCGGGCTGAGCCGCGTGCTGCGCACTAGCGAGGTCGGGGCGCTCTACGGGCAGATCACGGCGGGCGTGCTGGTGGTGATCTTCCCGCTGATGATCTTGTTCATCCTCTTTCAGCGGCAATTCATCAATAGTTTCGTGCGCTCAGGCTTGAAGTGAGAGGCTAGGCGCTGAAAATTGCCGCGCTTTTCTAGCGCAAGGCGCTATTTACAGCTAGACTTATGCTTTTAAGGCGGCAACGCGCGTTCTGTTATAGATGCAAGCGTTGATTCATTCAGCCCGCCTATTTTTCGATGGCGATATTCTCAGCACGAGGCATTATGGCATGGTCAGAATTGGGCAGAAACTTAATGATCGTTATTTGGTAGAGGATTTAATTGGCGAAGGCGCCACTTCCGCCGTTTACCGTGGCACCGATTTGCTGCTTAGGCGTCCCGTAGCAATTAAAGTGCTGCATCCGCACGTCCACGCCACCACCCGCCAACGCTTCGAGCAGGAGGCGCAGGCATCGGCGAAGCTGAATCATCCCGGCATCATGCTGATCTTCGACCGCGGGCGCGACCGCGACGATTATTATTTGGTGGTCGAGCTGATCGATGGTCGCCCGCTCTACGAGTACATCCCGTGCAGCCCAGAGACAGCCGCCCAGCTCGGCAGCCAGATTTGCCTCGCCCTCGATTACGCCCATCGAGCTGGCATCATCCATCGGGATATCAAGCCCGCCAACATCTACGTCACGCGCGAAAATACCATCAAGATCATGGATTTTGGGCTCGCCATTCCGCTGGATGGCAGCCAGAAGCGCTTGACGGCGCACGGTTCGATCATCGGCACGCCCGCTTACCTCTCGCCCGAGCAGGCGCAGGGCAAACCGCTCGATCAGCGCACCGATTTGTACTCGCTGGGCGTGGTGCTCTACGAGATGGTCACTGGGCAGTTACCCTTCGATGCCGACGACATCACCTCGATCCTGATCCAGCAGGTCAATAAGATGCCCACGCCGCCCAGTCACTTGGTCAGAGACTTGCCGCCCAGCCTTGAGGCAGTCATCCTGAAGGCGCTGGAGAAAAAGCCTGAACAGCGCTTCACCACAGCCCTAGAGATGGCTGCCGCCCTTGATGCCGCCCTCAAGCAGCCTACAGCTGGCGTCGCCGTCACCACCGACGTGCGCAGCAAGTCGCGCATCCGCGTCGTCCTCGCCGACGATCATCCCAGCTTGCGCACGCCGCTCGCCGCCTACCTTGAACTCTCAGGCGATATCGTGGTGGTGGGCGAGGCGAGCGACGGCGCCGAAGCCATTCAGATGTGCCGCCAACATCAGCCCGACGTCCTGCTGCTGGACTTGAACATGCCCAACCTGAGCGGCTTAGACGCTCTGCCGCACATCAAGCAACTGAATCCGAACATCAAAGTGCTGGTGCTGACCGCCCGCGATGAGACGCCTTATATCATGCGCGCCTTGCGCGGCGGCGCTAACGGCTACATCCTGAAGACGGCAACTGAGCAGGAAGTGGTCAACGCCGTCAAAGACGTCTTCGCCGGCACGACCGTGCTGGGGCGCGGCGTGGCGGAGCGCATCGTCGAGGGCTTGCGCGGCATGGATCAAGGCGATCCGCTCAACGCGCAGGAACACGACGTGCTGCGCTGCATCGCCGCGGGCTTTGAGGAGAACGATCAAATCGCTGAGCGCTTGGGCATCGAGGAGAGCAGCGTGCCGCGCCTGCTCAAGAACACCATCGATAAGCTGGGCGTGAAAAATCGCTCTGAGGCGGCGCTCATGGCGCTGCGCGCCGGCTGGATCAGCATGGAAGATATTCGCAGCATCAGCGGTTGAGCATGTATACCGTCCTGTTCCTGACTGATCGCGGCGCGCGCCATCAAGAGGCAGCGCTGAGCGCTGCGCCGCCTGAACTGAACGTCGTCATGCTGCGCACGCCGAGCTTCGCCCAGATGCAAGCGGCGCTAGCGCAAGCGGATTTCATCATCTCGGAGCGCAATCAGCCCGTCACCGCCCAGATGATTGAGGCGGCGCCGCGCTTGAAGTTGATCGTGCGGCTCGGCTCGCTCGATCACGACATCGACCGCGCGGCGGCGGCGGCGCGCGGCATTCAGGTGGTTGTCCAGCCGGTGCTCGGTACGCTCTACTGCGCTGAACACGCCTTGATGATGATCCTCGCCTGCCTGAAGCGGCTGGGGCGCTCGCTGCACACGGCGTTGCATACGCCCGCGCCTTTCACGCCGCGCCGCACCGATGAAGATACTTTCTCGTTCAACTGGCTGAACTTCTCAGACATCGGCACGCTCTTCGGCAAGACGGTCAGCATCGTGGGCATGGGCGAGATCGGCGTGGAGTTGGCGCGCTTGCTCAAGCCCTTTCACTTGGCGGCTGTGCTGTATAACAAGCGCACGCCCTATCCGAGCGCGGTTGAGGCGGAGCTGGGCGCGCGCTTCGCCGATTTGGAGACGTGCCTGCAGCGCGCTGATGTGCTGGTCAGTCTGCTGCCTTACGCGCCCACAACCGATTACGCGCTGGGCGGCGGCTTGACGGCGGAGCGTCTGCGCTTGCTGCCGCCGACGGCGTGCCTTGTGCATTTGGGCAGCGGCAGCGTGCTGGATGAGACCGAAGTCTTGCATTTGCTGCAGACGGGCAGGCTGGCGGGCGCCGCCATCGATACTTTCGAGTTCGAGCCGCTGACCGAGAAGCATCCGTTGGTGCTGTACGCGCGCGATCCGCAGCGCAACCTGCTGCTGACGCCGCACGTGGCGGCGGCTTCCGCGCCCAGCAGCCGCGCCGACGACTACGCGGCGATCATGGCATATCTAGCCGCTACTCAATCGTGATCGCGCCGTTGGCTTCCAGCGTGAGCTGGGCTTGCGTCTCGCCGAGCGTTGGCACGAGCACGTTATCGATGCGGCGGGTGTAGCGCGCCTCGTCGAAGCGCGGCTCGCGCGCGCCATTGCCGCGCAGCGCGATCTCAGCCAGCAAGTCGGGCGGCAGCCGCACCGTGAGCGCATCGCTCGCCCGTAACTCAGCCAGCAAGCCGACCGATCTGCCGAATTGGGCGTTCAGGTTGCCGCTCGCCAGCACGATTTGCACGTTGCGCAAGGCGAGCGGCTCAGCCTCAAGGCTCAGGTCGCCCTGAGAGACGCTGAGGCTCAGCCCCTCGATGCTCACAGCCGTCGGCAAGCTCAAGGTCAGCCGCCCGCGCCCGACCTGATCGAGCCTGAGCAGCCCCTCGCGCTGAGTCTCTTGCAGTTCGAGGATAGCGACGTCGCCCTCGATGCGGTAGCTCGGCACGAGCAGGCTCTCTAGGCTGCCGCGAAACTCGCCGCTCAGCGTCCGTCCCTCAACGGCGCGCACTGCGACCTCTGTACGGCGCAGTGCGGCGCTCAGACGGACGCTCACCACGTTAGGCGGCAAGGTGTATTCGAGGCTTTCAACGTAATCCTCGCGGAAGAGGCTCGCCTCGCGGTTGAAGCTGATCGCTACCACGCCGCCGACCAGCGCGAAGGTCACGCCCAGCGCGATCAAGTTGCCGTAACGGGCGCGTCTGCCCAGCAACAGCGCCAAGCCCAGCGCGATCAGCAGGGCGGGCGCAGCGCGGCTGAGCAGATCGGCGAAGGCGGGCGGGATCAAGTTCAATAAGTGCGCGATCCACAACGCGGCAGCGAGCAAGATGACGAGCGCCGCCATCGAGCGATCCAAAGCTCTCATGGCGCGTTCCTCAGCGCTTTCACTAGCAGCGTCAAGCCGATGAGGGCTAACATCAGCGGCGCGAGCAGATCGCCGCCGCCGCTCAGGCGCAAGACGCCGCTCGTCTCCGCCAACACGACGACGCCAACGGCGATGGCGAGGCTGCCGAGCGTCAACACGCCCTCCGGGCTGCTGTAGAGGCGCGGCGCTGGCTCATTGGGGCGAGTGATGGGCGGCAGATCGACCATGCGCTGCGGCGGCACGTTCAGCCAGAGCAGCACATATAGCAAGATGGCGAAGGCGAAGTCGGTCAGCAGCAGGATGCCGAAGACGAGGCGCAGCCACCAGCCGCTGATGGCTAGGCAAGCGCCCGCGCCACCGCAGACGCCTCCTAAAACGCGATCTTGGGCGCTACGCCGAAAGCGAACGCGATACATGCCAACTGCTCTCCTGAACTCAACGGCGCTGATCATACCAGAAGTGAGCGCGCTCGGCGAGATAGCGTTGAGTGATGTTTTGGGCTGGGCAAACTTCTCGAAACCTTATAAAATCTCAGCGAACTTCAAGTGTCACTGAGCTTTTATAGGATTTCGGACTATGCAAGCGGAACTCGATAGCCGTGCCGCGCCGCTAGAGGCGGCTGTCCCGAAGGAGCGCGTTGAGGGCGCTTGGCGCAACCTCAGCCTGTTGCGCAACCTCAAGATCGGCACTTTCCACATCGGCTCTTCGTTGGCGGATATCCTCGCTTCGGGCGTGTGGAATCGCATCATGATCAAAGAGTTGGGCTTCGCCGCCACGCCGATTGCCCTGCTGCTGGCGTTGCGCTACTTCCTCGCGCCGCTCTCGATCTGGGTCGGGCAGCGCTCCGACGTGACCAATTGGCGCGGCTACCGCCGTCTGCCCTACGTTTGGGGCGGCAGATTGGTCATGGCGCTCAGCTACGTCCTGCTGGGCGTGGCGACCCTTGAGCTGGCGGGCAGGTACGATCCGTGGCTACGCGATTTCTCTTTCGATCTGATGAACATCACGGTCACGACTAACGCCGGCAGCGCTCTGGGCTGGCTGGGCGTCGTGACGGCATTGGTGCTGTTCAGCGTCGGCTCGACCATCAGCAGCACGACCTTTCTCTCGCTCGTGTACGACCGCACGCCTGCTCATCAGCGCACGCGGGCGATCAGCGTGGTCTGGTTCTTCCTGATTTTGGGCTTCGCGGTGGCGGGCGTGCTGTACAGCCGTCTGCTGCCGGAGTACACGCGCGAGGGTTTCCTCGCCCTGATGCTGACCGCGCCTGCCATCATGATGGGCATCTGGCTTTTCTCGCTGATCGGCGAGGAGATGCCCAACAAGCGTCGCGTCGCCTCGCGGAGCGCTGAGCAATCTGAGTCGTTCTGGCAGACCATGAAGCAGGTCTGGGCGAGCCGTCAAACGCGCTTGTTCTTCTTGTTCCTCGCCCTGACCAACGGCTTGTTCTACACGCAGGACGTGATCCTAGAGCCGTTCGCCGGGACGGTCTTCGGGATGCCGCTCTCAACCACGAATCGGTTCTCCGCCTACTGGGGCAGCATGACCCTGCTGGCAATCGTGCTGAGCCTGATCGCCGCGCGGCGCTTCCCCAAGCGCGTCAATAATATGACGCTCTCGCGTTGGGGCGTGATTCTGCTCATCGCCACCTTTGTGATGTTCGCCTGCAGCGCTCTGTTGTACATCCGCCCGTTGGTGACCATCGCCTTGGTCACGATGGGCTTGGGCTTGGGCATGTGGACGGTCGGCACGCTGGGCTTGATGATGGCGATGACGCGCGCTTGGGGCGCGGGGCTGTACCTCGCGCTGTGGACGGTCGCCTCGACTTTGGCGCGCGGATCGGGCGTGGCGCTGGGCGGCGTGCTGTTCGATGTAGCGCTCGTCTTGGTGGGCGGCGACAAAGCGGCTGCTTACGGGAGCGTGTTCCTGCTCCAGAGCATCGGTTTCGCGGGGACTCTCTTCATCTTAGCGCGCATCAGCCTCGCTGAGTTTGAGCGCGAAGCGCCGCAACGGGAGGTCGTCTTCGCCGATAGCATGGCGTGAGCGCCCAGCCACGCCTTCCGATAGCGATGAGGCGCTCTGTGCGGAAAAGCACAGGGCGCCTTGCGTTTTTATGAAGCGTCTCTTCGAAATCTAAACTTTCAGTGAGTATCGCTTGCAAAGGCTGCACAAATGCTCTACGATTGATGTTCAGGTGAGCCTGTACGGTTAATTGAGGCGGGTATGCGTCGTGTTGTTGCTGTGGGCGTGGCTGTATTGGCGGTCGGAGCGCTGCTGCTCTCAGCCAGCGCCTTCATGCCTTTCCAAAGTGAGTTCGCGGGAGGAGAATCGGCTGTGACTGCCACCCCAATGCAAAGCTACGCGGGCAAAGTCCGCGCGCCGGAGTTTCCCGTCGGCTTGGATTGGCTGAACGTGCCTGAACCGCTCAGCATGGCTCAATTGCGCGGTAAAGCCGTGCTGCTGGACTTCTGGACGTACGGCTGCATCAATTGCATCCACGTCATCCCTGACCTCAAGCGCCTCGAGGCGGAATTCCCCAACGAGCTGGTGGTGATCGGCGTGCATAGCGCCAAGTTCGCTAACGAGGGCGAGACCGAGAACATCCGCTTCATCGTCAAGCGCTACGGCATCGAGCATCCCGTCATCAACGACCGCAACTTCATTATGTGGCAGACTTACGGCGTGCGAGCGTGGCCCACCTTCATGCTGATCGACCCACAAGGCAAAGTGCTGGGCTACTACAGCGGCGAGGGCGTCTACGAGGCAATGCAGCCCGCCATCGCGGGCATGATCGCTGAGTTCGATGCCAAAGGCATGATCGACCGCACGCCTCTGCCCCTGACGCCCGAATTAGAGCGCCGCGCGCCCTCTGTGTTAGCTTTCCCCTCCAAAGTGCTGGCGGATGCGCGCGGGGGGCGGCTGTTCATCGCCGATACCAGCCACAATCGCGTGATCGTCGTCGATCTGCAGACCTACGCCGTGCAAGCGGTCATCGGCAGCGGCAGAGTCGGGCTGCGCGACGGCACTTTCAGTGAGGCAGCTTTCAATTGGGTGCACGGCATGTCGCTCGGCGCTGATGGCGAGACGCTCTACATCGCCGATACCGGCAATCACGCCGTGCGCGCCGCCGATCTGCGCGAAGGCACGGTCAAGACCATTGCAGGCACGGGTCAGCAGAATCGGAATTGGCGGGATCGCTTGCGCGGCGGCGCAGCCCTTGAGACGCCCCTCAACTCCCCGTGGGACGTTCACTATCAAGATGGCGTGGTCTACATCGCCATGGCAGGTCCGCATCAGCTCTGGGCGCTCGATCTCGCCAGCGGGCAGGTCGCGCCCTTCGTGGGCAGCGGGCGCGAGGGCATCGTCGATGGCGCGCTTTTGGAGAGCGAGTTGGCGCAACCGAGCGGCATCATCGGGGCTGAAGGTGTGCTGTACTTCGCCGATGCCGAATCGAGTGCCATTCGTAAGGTCGACTTGAAGGCGGGGCGCGTGCAGACCATCGTCGGCACGGGGCTGTTCGATTTCGGCGATGTAGACGGGATCGGAGACGTCGTCCGCTTGCAGCACGCCCTCGGCTTGACGCTCGGCGCCGATGGCAAGCTCTACGTAGCCGATACCTACAATCACAAGATCAAGGTGATCGATCCTGAGCGACGCGAGAGCCGCACGCTGCTGGGCGGCGGCGCGGGCTTCCGCGATGGCGAATCGCCTCAATTCTGGGAGCCAGGCGGCATCAGCTACGCCGACGGCAAGCTCTACGTAGCGGATACCAACAACGATGCCATCCGCGTGGTCGATCTCGCCACCTTGAACGTCACCACGCTTGCTTTCCCAAACCCTGAGCAGCTTGCGCTCGCCCCGACCGACGAAGCGGCTGAAGCCGCCGCCGAGACTCCGCCTGAGGACTTCTTCGGCACGGTGGTGCGCCTGCCCGCCCTGACCGCCGCCCGCGGCACCAGCCAGATCGTCCTGAACATTCAGTTGCCCGAAGGCTATAAGCAGAACGATCAAGCGCCTTTCACGCTGCGTTTCTACAACAATACGCCCATCGCGCGCGTCGCGCCCGCCGACAACAACCTGAGCCTGATCACGCCGCCCATGCCCGTGCGGATGCCCGTCACCCTCAGCGAGGGCGAGGCGCTCATCACGCTGGATGCCACCGTCATCTACTGCAAGGCGGTCAACGAGACGCTGTGCTTCCCCGCTTTCTTGCGCTTTGAGTTGCCCTTGCGCGTCGCAGCCGAAGGCGACTCCGAGATCGCCATCAACTATCTGCTCGTGCCGCCCAAGCTGGACTGAGCGCATAAGGCGAGTCGACTTGGCTCGCCTTCATTATCCCTTTTGAGCCTTCCTGAACTTCAAAAAGCTCTTTACAAAGCTAAAAAAGCGTGCTATAGTTTGTTCAGCGTGGCATTCCGACGGGTAAGAGGCAGGCTATTTCAGGATAACGTGCTTACTGCCTTTGCAGGAAAAGCATTCGGTTCGAATCCGATCGATCAAGTCTGTCCCTCACATCGACCCTGTTACGGAATGCCACCGCCTCAATCCACACCGCCGACCACTTTGAAGTCCGCGAGCATAGCCCGACGTCAACCCGATTTTGGTCTGTTAGCTGGGAGGTGAGCCAGAGATGGCAAAAAAGCGTGAAGTCATCATCAAGGATACGCATCGTGGCTTGCTCTATGAAGACGGCGTGCTGGTGCGTGTGCTGGAGGCGGGGCGCTACGAGCTGCCCGCCAAGCGTCCGCCGCTGATCGAGCGCCTGTTCGGGCGCCTGCCCGATAAAGAGATCGTGATCGTGGACATGCGCGAGCGCGATCTGCTGCTCAAAGGGCAAGAAATTCTGACCGCCGATAAGGTCGCGCTGCGCGTGAGCGTGATCGTGCAGTTCCGCGTGGTCGATCCGCGCGCCGCCTTGCACGCTGTCGCCAACTACGAAGATCGCCTCTACAGCGATGTGCAGTTGGCTGCCCGCCGCTCGCTCGCCTCGATGACTCTAGAGACGATCCTGACCAACCGCAACCAGCTCAGCGAGGACATCCTGCGCGATGTGAAAGGCGCTGCCAGCGAATACGGCGTCGAGATTCGGCGCGCCGACGTCAAGGACATTATCTTCCCCGGCAACTTGCAGGATATCATGAATCGCGTCCTCGCCGCCGAGCGCATGAGTCAGGCGCAGCTGGTGGAGGCGCGCACCAAAGCCGAAGTCCAGCAGATTGAGGCGCAAGCGCGGGCAGCCAGCCGCCGTCTGGACGCTGAAGCGCAAGCAGCGGCGCAGCGTGCCGCCGCGCAAGCGCAGGCAGAGGCGCAGCGCATCGCTACCGAGGCGGAAATCCGCGATCTGCGCGAGCGCGCGCAAGTCGCCGCCCTCTACGCGCAGTATCCCGCCCTCTTGCGCCTGACCGAGCTGGAGACTCTGCGCGATCTCAGCCGCAACGCCAGCGCACGGCTTTACGTCAATTTCGAAGGCGCCAAGCGCTTCGAAGAAAACGGCGATAGCGACTGATCCACACAGGGCGGAGCGACTTTCCGCCCTGATTTTTTCCCCATTTTGGGCATCAACCGCCCAGCGCCCCTATAATCGCCGCAACAGTCAGCTGAATACGCGAGGCATCGCATGGGCTATCTCGATCTCGTCTTGCACCCGGAACGCTATCACGGCGCGGGCAAAAAACCGCCCTTCTTCGAAGGCTGGTACTTCAAACTGATCGATCCGACTGAGGGGCATCGCTACGCCGTCATACCCGGCATCTTCCTGAACGCCGATCCGCGCAAAACGCACGCCTTCATCCAAGTGCTGGACGGTCTGCGCGGGCGCTCGCACTACTATCAGTTCCCCGCCGAGGCGTTCGAAGCCGCCTCAGATCGTTTCGCCCTGCGCATCGGCGAGAATTTCTTCTCCCTGACCGAAATGCGCCTGAATTTGCAGGGCGGCGCAGTCGCTCTGCAGGGCGAGCTGCGCTTTGAAGGCGGCAGCGGCTGGCGCGTCACGCTGGCTTCGCCGGGCATTATGGGTTGGTTCGGCTGGCTGCCCTTTTTGGAGTGCAATCACGGCGTCTGTAGCTTCGATCACACCATCCACGGCGATCTGATCATCGATGGCGCGGCGGTGTCCTTTGAGGGCGGGCGCGGCTACATCGAGAAAGACTGGGGCAAGTCTTTCCCCTCGGCGTGGATTTGGCTGCAGACCAACCACTTTGAGCAGCCGCGCGCCTGCCTGACCGCCTCAATTGCGACTGTGCCGTTTGTGCGGCGCACCTTCGGCGGCTTCATCATCGGCTTCTGGCAAGCGGGAAAGCTCTACCGCTTTGCCACCTACACGGGCGCCAAGCTTGAAAAGCTGGCTGTGAGCGACGATCAGGTGCTGTGGGTGGTGCGGGATGGGCAATATCGCCTTGAGATGGCGGCGCAGCGCGCTGAGGGCGGCTTGCTGCACGAGCCGACCCGCACCGAGATGCACAAGCGCGTCGAGGAGACCTTGCGCGCTCAGGTGGCGGTCTGTCTGACGCCATTGCAGGGCGGCGCGCCGATTTTCAGCGGAGTCGGGCGCAACGCGGGCTTGGAGGTGCAAGGCGATTGGCGGCGGCTGTTGGTGCAGTAGCGCCTCAGGGCGAGGGCGCTATAATTGAGGTCGTTTTCAGCAAGGCAGACAAGGATGTAGCCTCAGTGGAACGCACCCTGATCATCATCAAACCCGATGGCGTGCAGCGCGGCTTGGTCGGCGAGATCATCCGCCGCTTCGAGCAGCGCGGCTTGCGCATCGTCGGCATGAAATTCATGCAGGTCAGCCGCGAGCTGGCGGAGCAGCACTATGCCATCCACCGCGAGAAACCCTTCTTCGGCGGCTTGGTGGATTACATCACCGCCAGCCCGGTGGTAGTGATGGCGCTAGAAGGCACGAACGCCGTTCAAAACGCGCGCAACACCATCGGCGCGACGCGCCCAAGCGAGGCGGCGCCCGGCAGCATTCGCGGCGACTTCGCCCTCGAGATCGGGCGCAACCTCGTGCATGGCTCGGATAGCGTCGAGAACGGCGCAGCCGAGATCGCGCTCTGGTTCAAGCCCGACGAGCTGATCGCTTGGGAACGCCACACCGACCGCTGGATTTTCGAATAAGCTCACTGCATTCGCAGCAGCACGTTACCTTCGCGCCATAGCCCCTCAAGGTCGTAATAGGCGCGGGCGCTGGGCGAGAACAAATGGACGATCACATCGCCGTAATCCATCAAAATCCAGCCGCTCTCGCCCCGCCCTTCCACGCCTACAGGCACAATCTGCTGTTTGTGTTTGAGCTCGTCGCGCACATGCTCGGCGATGGCATTCAGCTGGCGGTCGCTACTGGCGCTGGCGATCACGAAAAAGTCCGTGATGATGCTCACCTTGCGCAAATCCAGCAGGACGATGTCATCGCCTTTGCGGTCGGCGATCAGATCGACGATCAGACGGGCAACTTCAACAGTTTCCAGAATTCCTTCTCCTGTGTCCATGCGCCGATTCTAACATACAACTCGCCGACGGGGGAGTAGCAGCTCGGCGCGCTTTTGGGTTATGCTCTAAGTGGGAACGCACACAGGTTGATCGAGGCTATGGGCTATATCGAGCGGAATCTGATCGCAGGCGAGCGCGTCATCTACAAGACGGGCTCACATTGGTGGCTGTGGGTTTCGCCGCTGCTGTGGACGAGCTTGCTGTATGCGATTTTTCAGGCGGGCTTGCCATTTCTCGTCGAGCAGGGCAGACGGCTGGCTAACCTCCCGTCAGAGGTTCTCTCGTACTTCGTCTTCGGGGGCATCGTGATCGTCGTGGTCGGCGGGCTGAACACGCTCGGCGGCTTCATCCGCTGGCTGAGCGACGAAATCAGCGTGACGAACCTGCGCATCGTCAGCAAGCGCGGCTGGCTGATACGTCGCGTGGCGGAGGTCTCGCTGAACAAGTTTGAAGCGTGCGAGATCGCTGAAAGCTTGCTGGGACGCTTGCTCGGTTACAAAACGCTGATCGTGACGGGCACGGGCGGCACAGCGCATCGCTTCGAGATGGTGCGGCGCGCCCGCACCTTGCGCGATCAGATTTTGGCACAAGCGGCGATGCCCAGCGCAGCTGGTCAGCCCGAAAGACGCCCCGACTCCGAGCGCAGCGTGCTGGAGGAGGTCTTCCGCACTGAAGCGCCCGTTGAAGAGATCAAGCGCGCTGCCCAACTCATTCAGAGCGGCAAGCGCCAAGAGGCAGCAGTGCTCGTCAAGCAGCTGGCGCAGCAACATCCCGAAGATGCCGATGTGTGGTATTTGATCGGGCTATTGCAGAGCGATCCGTACAAGCAGCGCGAGGCGTACCAGAAGGCGCTGCAGCTCAACCCGAATCATCGCTTGGCGCGCTCCGCCCTGCAGAAGCTGGGCATCTAGCGCTCGGAATGCTCGCGTATCTCGCCCGTCACAACGTAGATGGCGCGCTCACAGATGTTGGTGGCGCGGTCGCCCACGCGCTCTAGGTTGTGGGATATCCACAAGAGGAACGTGGCGCGCTCAACCAGATAAGGCAGCTCGGTCATCAGGTCGATCATCTCGCGGAAGGTGCGTTTTTGCAGCTGCCCGATCTCGCTATCGCGCAGGATGATCGCCTCTGCCAGCGGGACGTCGTGCGTGACGAATGCCAGCACTGCGCCGCGCACCATCTCGCGCCCGATGACCGCCATCTGCGGGATATCTACTAGAGGGCGGGGCGGCGGCGCGTCGATCATGCGCAGGGCGAGGCGTGCCACGCCCGCCGCGTGATCGCCGATGCGCTCCAGATTGGTGGCGACGCTCACCGTGCCGACCAAATGGCGCAAATCCTTAGCGTTGGGATGCTGCATCGCCAGCAGGCGGTAACATTCTTCCTCGATGGCATAGCGCAGACGGTTGAGCAGCTGATCGTTGGCGCTCACCTGCGCGGCGAGCGCTGCATTGCGCTCCACTAGAGCGCGCATCGCCAGCACCAGCGCCTGATCGACCATGCTGGCAAGCCGCAGCACGTTATCGCTGAGGTCGATCAAGCTACGCTCTAGGACTGGGCGTGGCGGCATGGTCTAACGTTCTACCACAACGGGCTCCAAACAAAAGTCTGGATGGTAATCTGCCTGATCATAGCATTCAAGGCGAGGCAAAACAATGCCCATTTGCGCTTTTCGCCAAGCCTTAACGCGATCTTCATTGTCTCTTATAAATTTATTGAACGTTCTTTCAGTCAAAGTGTGCCAAGCACAAACCAGAGGATGTAGTAATAGCCGAGCGTCCCGCCGATCAGTAAGGTATCGAAGCGGTC
Organism: uncultured Anaerolineae bacterium; assembly: GCA_938005675.1. Classification (GTDB taxonomy): domain Bacteria; phylum Chloroflexota; class Anaerolineae; order Aggregatilineales; family UBA2796; genus CP2-2F. Next base: position 3,338 of record CALKXH010000086.1, on the reverse strand, counting down.
GAGCGCGCCACCGTGCCCCGGCACAATGCCGCCGAAATCTTTGACGGCGGCGCTGCGCTTGAAAGCGGACATGCCCACATCGCCCAGCGGCGAGAAAACGCCCACCAGCGCCCCGATCAGCGCGCCATCTAGCGGGCGCACCACAGGTGCGAAGAGCCAGCTGAGCAGCACGCCGCTCAGCACGGCGAAGATGACTCCGCCAAAGTAGCCTTCCCACGTCTTGTTGGGCGAGAGCTTCGGCGCCAGCTTGTGTCTGCCGCACCAACTGCCGACGAAATAAGCGCCCACGTCGCCCATGCCCGTGCTGACGACCGTCACAATGACCCAGTAGTTGCCATGCTCAAGCTGGCGCAAGGCGAGTAAGTGCATCCCCAGCCCGCCGATGTACAGCGCCGCCGCCACGTTCAGCCCAAAGCGCAACGCCGCGTAGTCCTCAGCGCCGTAACGGGCGATCATCACGGCGAGATTGCTCAACAGCAGCAAGCTGAGCAGCGGGAGGAGCAAAGCGCGCAGTTGAAAGACCTGCAGGCTCAGCAACGCCAAAATGCCGCCGACGATCACAAAGGCGTTCAAGCGCAGCTCAGTCCGCAGGGGCAAGCGGGCGAACTCCCAGCCGCACACAGCGAGGGCGATCATCACGACGGCGGCGTAGAGCGTGCCGCCGATCCACATCAGCGCAACGGCAATCGGGATGAAAACGGCGGCGCTGAGAAGCCGTGTGCGGAGCATACGAATACGCTTTTAGGGCTTCACGACCAATCCGAAGCGCCGCTCGCGCTGATTATAGTGCAGAATGGCTTGCAGCAGTTCTTCTTTATCGAAGTCGGGCCAGAATTTGGGCGTGGTGTAGTACTCGGCGTAGACGCTCTGCCAGACGAGGAAGTTGCTGATGCGCATCTCGCCGCCGGTGCGGATGATCAGGTCAGGATCGGGCACTCCAGCTGTATCGAGGTAGAAGTTGAAGAGCGTCTCGTCAATTTCCTCAGGCGGGATGCCATCGCGCACGATGCGGCGCAAGGCGCGGATGATCTCATCGCGCCCGCCGTAGTTGAAGGCGAGGTTCAGGATCAGCTGATCGTTGTTGCGCGTCTTGCTGATGGCATCGCGCACTTTTTGTTGCAGCTCAGGCGAGAGTCCCTCAAGGTTGCCGATGTGCCGCAGCTGAACGCCATTGGCGTTCAGCGTCTCGAACTCGCGGTCGATGACGGTGCGCAGGATGTTCAGCAAGCCGCGCACCTCCTCGGCTGGTCTGCCCCAATTCTCGGTCGAGAAGGCGTAGACCGTCAGGACGCGGATGCCGAATTCGGCGCAGGCGCGCAAAATTCGGCGCAAATTCTCCACGCCGGCGCGATGCCCTGCGTGGCGCGGCAAGCCACGCGCCTTTGCCCAGCGTCCGTTGCCATCCATGATAATCGCTACGTGATACGGAATGCGCTCCGGCAATGGCGCGGGACTCTCGCTCATACGGCTGCATCACCTGTTCTGCGTCTTGGGGCAAAAATCTGCCTAGCAGCCCTCAGACTGCCATGATCTCTTGTTCTTTGCGCTTGCCGATCTCGTCGATCTGCCCGATGTAACGGTCGGTCAGCTTTTGGATGCTCTCCTGCCCGCTGCGCGATTCGTCCTCCGAGATCAAGCTCTCTTTCTCGTACTCGCGCAAATCCTCGATGGCATGGCGGCGCACATTGCGCACAGCCACGCGCGCCTCTTCAAGGCGATGATGGACGACCTTGACCAATTCCTTGCGGCGCTCAGTGGTCAGCGGCGGCAAGGGCAAGCGGATGATCGTGCCATCATTAGAGGGGTTCAAGCCCAGCTCGCTAGCGCGGATTGCCTTTTCGATATCCTTGATGGTGCTTTTATCGAAGGGTTTGATGACAATCAGCAGGGCTTCAGGCACGCTGATGTTCGCCATCTGGTAGAGCGGGGTTGGCGTGCCATAATATTCAACCTGTAGTTTCTCCACCAGCGCAGGGCTGGCACGCCCCGTGCGGATGCCGTTCAGGTCTTCTTCAAGGGCGGCGATGGCGCTCTTCATCCGCCCTTCGGCATCTTTCAAAACGTCGTTGATCATGGTAGATGTTTCCCATCACAGCGTTTTAAGTAGTTGTGCCGATTGCTCAGCGTTCTTACGATTGTGGCGCAACAGCTAGGGCTTGTCAATCCAGAGTTGGCAAACGCCCGACCGCTATGCTATTTTATGAGCAAGTCTCAATTCCTGTGTATCGTGCAATGCTCGGCTCTCGCCCTGTTCGTGCGCTCGCCGCGACTTGGCTGGCAATCTGGCTGACGCTCATAGCGCCCGCCGCTTGCCAGCGGCACGGCTTGCTATACTTCCACGCCGCCGCGCCCGATTCCTCACCTGCGTGGTCTGAGGATATGTGCGGTGAGCCGAGCGCGCCCGCTTCGCAGAGCGCAGCCGAGCAGCATCACACGGGCAAAGCCTTCCAGACCAGCCTAGCGCTCACCTTTGTCGCGCCTGAGCTGACTTCGGGCGTTGAGACCCTACGCTTCACAAAAATTATGCCGCTCGATGACGAAAGCGCTGAGCCATTTGCGCTCGCGCCGCCTCCGCCGCCGCCTCGATTGTCGGAAGCAGAAGTCTGATCGGGTTTTCTGTCGGATTCCGCCTGTTTCGTTCTGCTTCGTTCAAACGTTTCAAGACCTGACAATCGAGAGAGGAAAATCAACCATGCGCAAGCATTTGGTCGGCTTGTTGATCGTCGCCGCTTTGATCGGCGCCCTGTTGCCCGTTGGCTTTGCCGCTGCTCACAGCGAGGGTCCGCACCTGCGCGTGGCGCACCTTTCGCCCACCTCGCCCGCTGTGGACGTCTTCGTCAACGGTGAGCGCGCCGTTGAGAATCTCGCCTTCAAAGGCGTGACGGATTACCTCGCGCTGGAAGGCACGCAGTTCGAGGTCGTGATCGTGCCTGCCGGAGGCAAGATTGAGGATTCGGTCACCGCTGAGCCAGTCAAGCTGACCTTCGACGAGGGCGATACGGGCTACTACACAGCCGCCGCCGTCGGCTCGTTGGCGGATGGCACCTTTGAGGTGGTGTTGCTGAACGATAGCGCCGCGCACGGCATGGCTATGATAAATGGCGCGCTGGGTGAGGCGCGCGTCGGCGACATCGTCATCACGGGCGCCTTCGCCCGCCCAACGACTGCGGGCGGTCACGGCGGTCATGGGCATGGCAGTCACGGGCATGGCGGCTCGATGGGCGTCAGCGCGGCTTACATGAAGATCGAGAACAAGGGCGGCGAGTCGGACGTCTTGATCGCCGCTGAGACCGACGTGGCGGGCTTGGTGGAGCTGCACGAGACCGTCGTGGAGAACA
>CALKXH010000085.1 GCA_938005675.1 uncultured Anaerolineae bacterium | reverse complement strand
GCCCGCACGGACGGCAAGCCCTGAGACCTTTGCCGCTCCGCCTGCGATTGCGCTCGTCACTGTGCCCGTCATGGCTAACCTCACTTCTCTAAAACGGTCTGCTCAAGCATGGCGAGGATGCTCTCGCCCTTGATGAAAATACGCCGAACGCCTTTGGGCTGGCTGACGCGCAGATAACCTGCGTTGATCAGCTTCTTGAGGGTGCTGAGGCTCACGCCCAGCGCCTCAGCCGCTTCTTGCCTGCTGTAGACAGCTTGGGGATCAATGGGTTGCTTGCGTTTTTCGCTACTGACTCCCATTGTTGCCTCTCCAACGCTTATAGTCTAACATGCTTCTCCTTCCTTTGTCAAGCACTTTGCTGAACTAATTTGTACTATTTTAGATCATAGCACATTTTCTAAGGCTCACAAAGGCTCAAAAGACACAAGAAGCGCGAACTGAGGCAACGACGGCTAGGCGGCAGCGCGCCGACGCCACGCATACAGAGTCAGCGCGATCAGCGTGGCGAGGTAGGGGATCATCTGCGGCAGCTGCGAAGGCACGTCGAAGCTGCCCAGACGGGTCTCTAAGGCGGCGAAGGCGCTGAAGAGCAGCGCCGCAGCCAGCGTGCCGAGCGGCGTATAGCCGCCCAGCGCGGGAATCACCAGCGCGATGTAGCCGCGCCCCGCCGTCATGTCGCGGCTGAAGCTGTTCAGGTAGCCCATGCTCATGTACACGCCGCCCAAGCCCGCCAACAGTCCGCTCAGCAGCAGCGCCGCGTAGCGCGTCCGCCGCACTCCAATGCCCACCGAAGCCGCCGCCTGCTCGTTCTCGCCGACCGCTCGCAAATGCGCGCCGAAGGGTAGGCGGTAGAGCAGAAACGCCACCCCGAAGACGCTCAGCAGCCCGATCCACGTCAGCAGGTTTTGCCGACCGATGGCGGTGTGCAACGTCTCGCCGATGAGCGGCAGCTCGCGCAGGAAAGGCAAGTTCAGGTCGGGCAGGCTGATGGGCGGCAAGCTCAGCCCGCCGGCGCGCGCGCCGCCCAACTGATAGCCCAAGGCGACCGTCACCGCCGAGCCGAGAATGTTGATGGCGATGCCGCCCAAGATCAAGTCGCCGCGCAGATTCAGATGGAAGACAGCCAGCACCAACGCCGTCAGCACAGCCGCCGCGAGCCCCGCCAGCGCCCCGACGAAGGCATTTTGCAGCAAGCCGCCCACCGTCGCGCCTGTGAAGGCGGCGATCAGCATGATCCCCTCCAAGCCGATGTTGATGACGCCCGCTTTCACGCTGATCAGCGCGGCGAGGGACGGCAATAACAGCGGCGTGCTGATGCGCAAGATCGCCGCGAGGTACGTCGCGCTGAAGATGCCGCTCAGGATGCCTTCCACGCCGCGACCGCCCTCCGCCGCTCCCACAGACTCAACAAGCCCTCCGCCGTGAAGAGCAGGATGATCAGCGCTTGGATGATGCGCACGATCTCAAGGCTGACGGCGGCGTCGTTCTGCATGATCGGCGCGCCAACCCGCAAATAGCTGTACAAGAGCGCCATCGCCGGCACCGCCAACGGATTGTTGCGCGCCAAGAGCGCCGCCACAATCGCCTCGAAGGTCAAGCCGCTGGAGACGGCAAGCGGCAAGCGCTGATAGATGCCCAAAGCGAGGTAACTGCCCGCCAAGCCGCTCAGCAAGCCGCTCAACGCCATCGCGCCGACGATCACGCGCTCCAGACGGATGCCGCCGTAACGGGCGAAGTCGGCGTTGGCGCCCATCGCTCGCAAAGCGTAACCGAAAGGCGTGCGCGTCATCAGCCACCAGACAGCCAGCGCCGCGATCAGCGCCCACAGCACGGCGCTGGTCACGCGCGTGGCGGGGATCAAGCGCGGCAAGAGCGCCGTCTCTGGGAAGAACGCCGAGGCGATGATGCCGCTCTGCGGCAAGCGAATGCGCTCCAGCACGAAGCCGTAGATCAGCGCCGCAATCGGATTCAGCATCAAAGTGGCGACCAGCTCGTTCGCGCCCAGATAGGCGCGCAACAGGGCGGGGATCAAGCCCCACAGCAACCCGACCAGCGCCCCTGCCCCCACTGCCAAGCTCAGATGTAGCGCCGTCGGCAAGCCCTCGACGAAGAGCGCCACCAAGCCGCTCGCCAAGGCGCCCAGAAAAATCTGCCCCTCAGCGCCCAGGCTGAACAACTTCGCCTTGAAGACCAGCGCAATCGCCAACGCCACCAGCGTCAAGCTGATGGCGTCGTCGATCCAAGTCGCCCAGCGATTCAAACGGCTGAGCGGTCCGCTCAGCAGCGCGACGTAAGCATCGGCGGCGCGCTGCGGGCTGAGGATCAGCAAGATCAAGCCGCCGATCAGCAGCGCCAAAGCGACCGTGCCGAGCACGCGCCACGTCTCGCGCCCCGTCTGGGCGATGAACAGCCCAAAAGCCAGCAGCACCAGCGCGTTGATCGCCCAGACCACGCCAAAAGATGCCGACTCAGCCGCCTGCGCAAACGACTCGACGCCGCGAATGCCGCGCGCCAAGACGTGGACGCTCAGAGGCAACGCCGCCATCAGCGCCAACGCTACCCCCAGCGCGCCGATCAGCCATTTGTAGCGCATTCGGGCTGCTCTCTGAATGGATCGCTCACGACCGTTGCTCTGAGACAATCAGACAGGGCGGCGTTGCGCGCGGCAAGCCACCCATGCTAGGGGCTGAGGCATAGGCGGGCTAGGACTCAGGCTTTGGGATCGGGCAGATCGCGCTTTTGATCGTCGGCGGGCTTCTCGCCCTCGCTCACGCCGCGCCGAAACTCGCGCACAGCCGTGCCGAGCTCGCGCCCCAGCCGACCGATCCGCCCTGCGCCGAACAGCACCACGATAATCACAAGGATGATCAGCAGCTCAGTTGGACCAAGGTTCATTTTGAAACTCCTTCGGGCAGATGCCCCGTCGTTTAAGTCATTATAACAACCTCGCGCCCGTAAAGCGAGTTTTAGTCGTGTGGCGTATAATTTCAAGCACTGTGCAACCTGCTGAACGGAGCTGAACGACCATGCGCTTCCCGCGCGCCAGCGGCATTCTCTTACATCCGACCTCCCTGCCCGGACGCTACGGCATCGGCGATCTGGGCGAGTTCGCCTACCGTTTCGTCGATTACCTCGTGGCGGCGGAACAATCGCTCTGGCAAATCCTGCCGCTCGGTCCGACCATCATCTACGATTCGCCCTACCAGACCCTCTCCGCCTTCGCCGGCAACCCGAACCTGATCAGCCTCGATAAGCTGGTGGCGAACGGCTGGCTCGAGCCGCGCGACCTCGCCGATGTCCCGAATTTTCCAGAGCACAGCGTGCGCTATGGCGAGGTGATCCCCTACCACGAGCAGAAGCTCGACCTCGCCTTCGCCCGCTTCAAAGAGCGCGCCGATCCGAGCGCCAAGCTCGCCTTTGAGGAGTGGTGCGCCCGCAACGGCGGCTGGCTGTACGATTTCGCGCTCTTCGCGGCGCTCAAGGCGCAACACGGCGGCGCCGAATGGACGAAATGGTCGCGCGAGGCAGCCCAGCCCAGCCCAGCGCGTCGCGTCCTGCTGCGCGAGCAACACCGCGATCAAGTCGAGAGTCATATGTTCCGCCAATGGCTCTTCTACACCCAATGGGCGGAGCTGAAGGCGTACGCCAACAGCAAAGGCATCGAGCTGATCGGCGATCTGCCCATCTTCGTCTCGCACGATAGCGCCGACGTCTGGGCGAATCCGCACCTCTTCCAGCTCGATCCGACGAGCGGCTTGCCGAAAGTGGTGGCGGGCGTGCCGCCGGACTTCTTCAATCCCGAAGACGGGCAGCTGTGGGGCAATCCGCACTACGACTGGCAGGCGATGGAAGCCGAGGGCTTCGCGTGGTGGATCGCCCGCCTGCGCACCACCCTAGAGACCGTCGACCGCGTGCGCATCGACCATTTCCGCGGCTTCGAGGCGTACTGGGAGATTCCCGGCGACGCCAAGACCGCCAAAAACGGGCGCTGGGTCAAAGGTCCAGATGCCAAGCTCTTCGAGGCGTTCGAGCGCGCGCTGGGCAAGCTACCGATCATCGCCGAAGACCTCGGCATCATCACGCCTGAGGTCATCGCCCTGCGCGACCGCTTCGATCTGCCCGGCATGAAGGTGCTCCAGTTCGCCTTCGGCGACGATCCCTTCAGCGTGAACGCCTTCTTGCCGCATTGGTACACGCACAACAGCGTGGTCTACACGGGGACGCACGATAACAACACCACGCTGGGCTGGTGGCGCAGCGAAGCCAGCGAAGGCGCCCGCCGTCACTTGCGCGATTACATCGGGCATGAGGTGCACGAGCCGCACTGGGACTTGATTCGGCTGGGCATGAACTCGGTCGCCGATACGTTCGTCGTCCCGATGCAGGATGTGCTGGGCTTCGGCGAGGAGACGCGCATGAACAAGCCCGGCTTCAAGGGCGGCTACTGGACGTGGCGCTTCGCCGAGCGATGGCTCTACGACGGCTCGCGGGAACGCTTGGCGTGGCAGACGCGCCTCAGCGGGCGGGCGCTCTCGCAGCGCGCCAAATCTACTTAGTCGGCGGCGATGGAGTCAGGCGCTCAGCCGACGCTCATCTCGCCCGCAGACTGCGGCGCGCTATAATTGCCCTATCGAGAGTGACGCAATCTTCAGCGAGAGCGCATGAAAGCTATTCAAGTAGTCGCCGAGCGCCTGATCGATAACGTCAGCCGCGTGATCATCGGCAAGCGCAACGAAATCCGCCTGACCGTGATCGGTCTGCTCTGTCAGGGGCACGTCTTGCTGGAGGACGTGCCGGGCGTGGGCAAGACGATGTTGGCGAAGGCGTTGGCGCGGTCGTTGGGCTGCACCTTCAGCCGCATTCAGTTCACGCCCGATATGCTGCCCTCCGACGTGACGGGCGTCTCGGTCTTCAATCAGCAGACGCGCGAGTTCGAGTTCCGCGCCGGCCCGATCTTCGCGCAAGTCGTGCTGGCGGATGAGATCAATCGCGCCACGCCCAAGACTCAAGCCGCCCTCCTAGAGGCGATGGAAGAGCGCCAAGTCACCGTCGATGGCGTGACCTATCAAGTTGAGCAGCCCTTCATCGTGCTGGCGACTCAAAATCCCATCGAGTACGAAGGCACTTTCCCGCTGCCGGAGGCGCAGCTGGATCGCTTCCTCTTGCGGCTGCGGCTGGGCTATCCCACCCCGCAGGAGGAGATGGCGATGCTGGATGCCCAGCAGCTGCGCCATCCGCTCACGACCATCGGGCAGGTGGTCAGCGCCGAGGAGCTGCTCAACGCTCAAAAGTTGGTGCGCAACATCGCCGTGAATGACGACGTCAAGCGCTACATCATCGAGATCGTCACAGCGACGCGCCATCACCCGGATATTTACTTGGGCGCTAGTCCGCGCGGCGCGTTGGCGCTCTATCGGACGGCGCAGGCGCGCGCCGCCATCGCCGGGCGCGATCACGTCATCCCGGACGACGTGAAGGCGTTGGCGGAGGCAACTTTGGCGCATCGCGTCATCGTCGGTCCGACGGCGCGCCTGCGCGAAGTGACCTCGCGCGTCCTCATCCAGAATTTGTTGGCGAATCTGCCCGTGCCGGGCGCCAGCCCGATTCGTGTGTAGCGATGCGTCGTTCGGCTCTGCTTGCCCCGCTGTGGCTGATGGTCGCGCTCGGCGCGACGGCGTTCGCCTGCGTACAAAGCACGGCGCCCGTCCTGTACGTCACGGCGACGCCCGTATCGCTCGCGCCGAGCCTCGAGGCGACTTTACCCAATCCTTTTCTGCCCACGCCCACGCCCAGCGGTCCGACGGCGACGCCGTTGCAGCCCACGCCCAACCCGCCCAACCGAATCGCCCTGAACGCCGCCCCGATCCGCTACCAAATCCAGCAGGGCGATACGCTCTCAGGCTTGGCGGCGCGCTTCGGCACGACCGTAGCCGAGATTTTGCGCCTGAACCCGACCTTGAACGAGAATTCGGTCTTAGCCGTCGGGCAGGTCATTCAAGTGCCCAGCCGCCCGCAGGCGGTCACGCCGAGCTTCAAGATCATCCCCGATAGCGAGCTGGTCTACTCGCCTGCCTTGAAAGGCTTCGATGTGGCGGCGTACATCCGCTTTCAGCCGGGCTTCATCCGCGTCTACTCGGAGAATGTGGGCGGCGGGCGCTTCATGAGCGGCGCGGAGATCGTCCAGTTCGTGGCGCAGAGCGCCAGCGTCAATCCGCGTTTGCTGCTCGCCCTCTTGGAGTATCGCAGCGGCTGGATCACCAATCCCGTGCCGAGCGGCGACGCCCTGACCTACCCGATGGGGCATCGCAGCGAGCGCGCCCGCAGCCTGCTCAGCCAGCTGGACTGGGCGGCAGCGCAGCTGAACGGCGGCTACTACGGCTGGCGCACGCGCGGCATGACCGCCATCGAGTTCGCCGACCGCTCGCGCATCGCCATTGCGCCGGAGCTGAACGGCGGCACGGTCGGCGTGCTGAACTATCTGGCGAAATCCGCCGTCAACCGCGAGCAGTGGCTGCGCGATATCAGCCCGCAGGGCTTCTTCACCACCTACATGGCGCTCTTCGGCGATCCTTTCCGCTACGCCGTCGAGCCGCTCCTGCCGCCCGACCTGAAACAGCCGGAGCTAACTTTGCCCTTTCCGCGCGGCGAGACGTGGTACCTCACGGCGGGTCCGCACGGCGGCTGGGATGCCCGTCAGAGCGGCTGGGGCGCCGTCGACTTCGCCCCGCCGCGCCCGCCCGATAATATCCTGATCGCGCAGGGCAACTGCTACGTCTCGCCCAATTTCACCACCAGCATGGCGGCGGGCATCGTGGTGCGCAGCGGCGATGGCGTCGTGGTGGTGGACTTGGACATGGACGGCGACGAGCGCACAGGTTGGACGCTGGTCTACCTGCACATCGCCGATGCCGACCGCGTCGCGGCGGGGACGGTGGTGCAGGCGGGCAGCCCAATCGGGCGCCCCTCCTGCGAGGGGCTGTACCTGAACTCGCTCGGCACGCACGTCCACATCGCGCGGCGCTATAACGGCGAGTGGATCGTGGCGGATTGCCCCGCCTGCTTGCCCGACGTGCCGAACGTGCCGTTCGTGATGAGCGGCTGGGAGCTGAAAGGCTACGAAGGGCAGGTTTATCAGGGCTACCTGCAGAAAGACGGGCTGATTCGGCGCGCCGAACAGGGGCGCGACGATCCGACCAACCAGATTCAATGGTGAGGTTAGGTTTTTAGAACAAAAAGGCGCGTTTGAGGCGCCTCGCGCCCTGCCCGAAGGCGCAGCAGGGCGCACAATTGGTTTGAAAAACGCCTGTTCTAAGGCAGGTTAGAGAAGAACAATCATTAAGGCGCGCCTAAATCGCTTTAATATGCGGCAAAAGGGCATTTCTTCAGCATTCATCGCGGTAAACTGACCACAAGTCTATCTCAAGCCTTTTAACCTGATCACAGCTTGTTAAAAATGCCAAAAGGGTCAGGCAGGCGACCTCTCGAACGCTAAAACAACGATCTATCAACGCTTCAGCCACTTGCCTAAAGGCGCTAGGTTATGGTAGCCTAGAGTCATCGAAGTGCCACATATGGGCACTCGCCCATCGGCGAAGCGCCATATGTGGGAGGTGAACCAGCGAGCCGCCTCGGGGCGGCATGGCAGCGCAAAGTTTGAAGAGGTAGCGCGATGGAGTGTCCCTACTGCGGCAGTGAACGGCTGAAAGTGCTGGATACGGCGGATTCGCACGAGTCGATTCGTCGTCGGCGCGAATGCCTGAGCTGCGGCGCCCGCTTCACCACTTACGAGCGCGCCGTCGTCGCCATGCCCGTGCTGATCAAAGCCGATGGCACGCGCGAGCCGTTCGACCGCGAAAAACTCAAGCGCGGCATCTGGAACGCTTGCGCCAAACGCCCCATCCCCGCCTTGGCAGTCGAGCGGCTTGCCACCAACGTCGAGCGCCACTTGCGCGCGCTCGGTCAGGCAGAGGTCTCTAGTCGCGTCGTCGGTGATAAGGTCATCAGCGAGCTGAAAGACCTCGATCCCATCGCCTACGTGCGCTATGCCATCGTCTACCTCAAGCTGGACGATCTCCATAGCGTGCGCGCCGAGATCGATAAGCTGCTCGCTGAGCAGGCTGCGCCTTCAGTTGCCGTGGTTGACTCCCAACCCGCAGGCTTACCGCTGACAACATCGGAACGCTGATCAAAATCATAAGGGTTCGCAACCACCGCACTCAGCAAAGCTGAAAGTCGGTAGGTACTCTAGCTATCGCTAAAGTGACCTGAAGCTTCTTTACATTTCTATTAATAGTCTAGCTCACCGGGAGAGACGTCTTCATGCGTATCGCCAAGGTTAACCCAGCATCGCACGGCACCAACACCCTGCCCACCGCGCCCATTCCAGAGGACTTGAAAAGCGTCCCGATCCAGCTGACCGAGAACGCGCGCATCGTCCTGCGCAAGCGCTACCTGCGGCGCGGCGAGGACGGACAACCCGCCGAGACCGAACATCAGATGTTCTGGCGGGTCGCCTACCACGTGGCGCTGGCGGAGGCGGAATTCGCCGATCACGAGATGGTCATGCACTACGCGCGCGCCTACTTCGAGATGCTCACCAAGCTGCGCTTCTTCCCCAATAGCCCGACCTTCACCGGCGCAGGCACGCCGCTCGGTCAGCTGGCGGCTTGCTTCGTCCTCGCCATCGATGACGACATGGGGCGCACCGAGAACGGCATCTTCCAGACCCTGCGCAACGCCGCGCTCATCCAGCAGACCGGCGGCGGCAACGGCTTCGCCTTCTCGCGCTTGCGCCCCAAAGGCGCGCTCGTGCGCAGCAGCGGCGGCGAGGCGACCGGTCCCGTCGGCTTCCTGCGCGTCTACGACCAAGCCTTCGGCGAGATCGCGCAGGGCGGCTCGCGGCGCGGCGCGAACATGGCGGTCTTGCGCGTCGATCATCCCGATATCCGCGAGTTCATCACCTGCAAAACCGACGAGAGCGCCATCACCAACTTCAACATCAGCGTCGGCATCACCGATGCCTTCATGCGCGCTGTGGAGAACGACGAGGACTTCGAGCTGGTCAATCCGCAGGACGGCAAAGTCTGGGAGCGCGTCCGCGCCCGCGAGCTGTTCGATCTGATCGTCAAGCAGGCGCATCACAACGGCGAGCCGGGCGTGCTGTTCCTCGATACCGCCAATCGCAGCAATCCCGTCCCGCACCTGTACCAGCTAGAAGCCACCAATCCCTGCGGCGAGCAGTGGTTAGGACCCTTCGAGAACTGCTGCTTGGGCAGCCTGAATCTGGCGCAACTGCCCCTCAAAGATGGCGCGCCCGATTGGCAGACCCTCCAAGCGTGGACGGCGCTCGCCACGCGCTTCCTCGACGACGTAGTCAGCGCCAACAGCTACGTGCCGTCCGTGCCGCAGCTGGTCGAAGCTGCCCATCGCGTGCGCCGCATCGGGCTGGGCTTCATGGGCTTGGCAGACCTGATGTACAAGCTGCGCGTGCGCTACGGCAGCGAAGAAGGGCAAGAGTTCGCCGGGCAGATCACCGAGTTCATCCGCTACCACGCTATGAAGACTAGCATCGAGCTGGCGAAAGAGCGCGGCGCTTTCCCTGCCATCAAGGGCAGCATCTACGATCCCGACGATCTGAAGTGGCAGCCGCCCACGCCGCTCTTCCCCTACACGCGCGATTGGAAGCGCCCCAAGCTGGATTGGGAGAAGATCGTCAAGGGCATCAAGAAGCACGGCATCCGCAACGGCGCCCAGCTGACCGTCGCGCCGACCGGCACCATTGCCACCGTCTCCGGCTGCGAGGGCTACGGCTGCGAGCCCGTCTTCGCCCTCGCCTACATCCGCCACGTCAACGATAAAGGGCGCGATCTGCAGCTGCAATACACCAGCCCGCTCTTTGAGCAGGCACTGCGCGAGGCAAAGCTGAGCGAAGAGCAGATCAAGCGCGTCATCGATCACGTCAACCTGTACGGCTCTTGCCAAGAGGCGCCCGATCTGCCCGATTCGATCCGCCACACCTTCGTAGTTAGCAGCGACATCACGGCGGAGGAACACATCCGAATGCAAGCCGCCATGCAGCGCTTCGTCGATAACTCGCTCAGCAAGACCATCAACATGCCCAGCACGGCGACCGTCCAAGACGTGGCGAAGGCTTACCTGCTCGGTTGGAAGCTCGGCTGCAAGGGCTTGACGGTCTACGTGACGGGCAGCCGCGAGAAAGTCGTGCTGGAGACGCACGCCACCGCCAAGCAGAAAGAACAAAGCGGCGAACCGCAGCCTGAAGCGGCGATCTCAGCGCTAGAGACTGCTCAGAGCCAAGCCGTCGCCTCGAACGGCAGCGCTGCGCCGATCACTTTCGTCCACGAGGCGAAGAAACCGCGTCCGCACCGCCTTGAAGGGCGCACCTACCGCATCGGCACGCCGCTGGGCGGCACGTACATCACCATCAACGAGAACGGCGAGGGGCTTGGGCATCCCTTTGAGATGTTCATCCACACCAGCAAAGCCGGCTCGGAGACGGCAGCGATCTCCGAGGCGCTCGGTCGGCTCAGCTCGCTGATCATGCGCATGGTCTCGCCGGTGCCGCCGCGCGAGCGCGTCAAGGAGGTCATCCGCCAGTTGGAGGGCATCGGCGGCGACCGCTCCATCGGCTTCGGCTCGCAGCGAGTGCGCAGCCTGCCCGATGGCATCGCTCAGGTGCTGCGCGAGTACCTCGAAGAGACCAGCGACGCCGCCAACGATCCCGCCCCTTTGCCCAAGCCGCGCCGCGCCGATCAGCGCCTGCTCAGCCAGCCGAAAGCTCACCTTGAGCTGGTCGGCGAGCTCTGCCCGGAGTGCGGCGAGGCGAGCATGGTCAACGAGGAGGGTTGCCGCAAGTGCTACAACTGCGGCTACAGCGAATGCTAGACGCCTGCGCCTGAGGCGCTTGCATGGGGACTTTTAGCGGCTAGAGCGCTCAACTGAGCGCTCTAGTCGTCTTCGAACAGGCTGTCTACGAAGGCGTCGGGATTGAACAGGATCAGATCGTCCATGCGCTCGCCCAGCCCGATGTAGTGGATCGGCAAGCCCAGCTCGGCTTGGATGGCGAAGATCATGCCGCCTTTGGCAGTGCCATCCAGCTTGGTGACGATCGCGCCCGTCAGCTGAACTGCCTCGGTGAAGCCTTTCGCCTGCGAGAGCGCGTTCTGCCCCGTCGTGCCGTCCAGCACGATCAAGGTCTCGTGAGGCGCCTCTGGCACCGCCTTGCTGATCACGCCGCGAATCTTCTTCAGCTCCTCCATCAGGTTATACTTGGTCTGCAGGCGACCGGCTGTGTCTACGATCAGCACCTCGTAGCCGCGCGCCTTCGCCGCATTGACCGCATCGTAGACCACAGCGCCCGGATCGGCGTTGGGCTTGCCGGCGATCACGGGCGCGCCGACGCGTTCGCCCCACAGCTGCAGCTGCTCGATGGCGGCGGCGCGGAAGGTATCCCCAGCCGCCAGCATCACCTTGCGATTGTTACGGATCAGGCGCAGCGCCAACTTGGCGATGCTGGTGGTCTTGCCGCTGCCGTTGACGCCCACGATCAGCACGACCGAGAGATCGCGCCCCGCGATGTTGAGCGGGCGCGGCGGCAAGAGCAGCCCGCGCAGCTCTTGGCGGAAGGCGGCTTGGACTTGCTCTGGGCGCGTCATGCCCTCGCGCCGATAGCGCTCGCGGACGCGCTCCATCAGCTTGAGGGTCGTCTCTATGCCCACGTCGGCTTGGATCAGCAACGTCTCGATCTCATCCCACGTCTCTTCGGTCACCTGAGAGCCGCCCAGCATCTGCTTGATGCGCCCGAAGAACGAGCCGCGCGTCTTGCTCATGCCCTTGCGGTAGTCCGACATGCTCTGCCTTGCCTTTCAGTGCAGGAAAACCTTGATCGGTCGCCACTGCCCGTCGCTGTGCGACGCGATGGCGAGGAATGCGCCCGAATCGGCATACAGACGCGCCAAAGCGCCCTCCGCCGCCGCGCCGCCGCTAGCGATGGCACGTCCGTGCCGTACTGCATCGCTCTGGGCGGCATCGAGGGCGATCTCGGGCAGATGGGGCAGGGCGACGCGCTCATCCACCACGTACTGCTGCCACGTGCCGTCGGCGAGGGCGGCTTGGAGCGCCTCCCAAGCCACGGGCTGGTCGAAGGCGCCGCTGGCAAGCCGACGCAGCGCCGCCAAGTAGCCGCCGACGCCCAGCGCCGCGCCCAGATCGCGCGCGAGGCTGCGTATGTACGTGCCGTGCGAGCATTCGACCGCGATCTCGGCGTAGGGTGGGCGGTAGGCGAGCAGCTCGGTTTGCAACCAGACGCGCCGCGCCGCCCGCTCGACCACCTCGCCGCGCCGCGCCCGTTCGTAGAGCTTGACGCCGCCCTGCTTGACGGCGCTGTACATCGGCGGAATCTGCTCAATCTCACCGTTGAAGGCAACCAGTGCCGCCGCCACCTGCTCCGCCGTGAGATGTGCAACGGGCTGCTCAGCGAGGATCGCGCCCTCGCCGTCATCGGTGGCCGTGACCGCGCCAAGCCGCACAGTGGCACGATAGCGCTTGCGCGTCGCCATGACGTACTCGCTCAGGCGCGTGGCGGCGCCCACGCACAGCACCAGCACGCCCGTGGCGAGCGGATCGAGCGTGCCGCCGTGCCCCACCCGCTTCAGGCGCGCCGTGCGCCGCACAGCTGCTACCACGTCGTGGCTGGTCATGCCGAGCGGCTTATCGACGGGCAAGAACCCGAACGGCTCAGACAACGGTCGGCGTCCCTTGCCGCACGGCTTGCTTGAGGGCGGCGATCACCTCCGCCTCGACCTGATCGGGCGTGCCTTGCAAAGTCGCGCCCGCCGCGAGGGTATGTCCGCCGCCGCCGAGCTGAGTCGCCACGCGCGCCACATCGAAGCCCGGCACGGCGCGGAAGCTGATGTCGGTCGTGCCGTCGGGCTGCTCACGGAAGATGGCGGCGATGTAGGCGTCCTCCGCCTGCAGCAAAAAGCCGACCAGATCGCCATCGCCGCGCTCAGGGGCGCCCGCCGCCTGCCGCGCTGCCGCGCTGATCTTCACCCAGATCACGCCGTCTTCCAGCTTGACGGTCGGCATGACTTGCGACCAGAGCCGAATCACGCCCGTCTGGACGGTGCTGAGCGTCTTCTGGACGAGGTAGTTCAAGTTGGCGCCGGCATCCACAAGGCGCTGCGCCTTGCCGAGCGTATCCGCCTTGACGCTATCGGTGCGGAAGCACAGCGTATCGGTCACCAAGCCGCACAGCAAGCATTGTGCCACGTCGGGCGTGAGGGCGATGCCGAGCTGATCGAGCCAGTCGAGGGCGCCTTCAGTCGTGCTGACCCACGTCGGATCGATCAGGTTCGCCGCGCCGAAGAGCGTGTTGGTGCGATGGTGATCGAGGTTGATGATCGGCACGCCCAGCGCTTTGATCGGCGTCATCAGGGCGCCTGGTCGCCGTTCGTCGCTGCAATCCAGCACAATCGCCAAGTCGCCCGTCACCCCTTCGAGGTTGGCGCGGACGGAATCGGCGTTGGGCAGGAAGCGGAAGCGGTCGGTCATGCCGCCCTCAACGGCGAGGATGGGCGTCTTGCCGACTGCGCTCAGGGCGTTGCCCAAGCCCAGCAGCGAGCCGAAGGCATCGCCATCGGGCTGGGTGTGCGTGACGAGGATCGGCTGCTGTGCGCCGCGCAACAGACGGTTAGCCAGTTCCCAATCGAGGCGCATTCAGTCCGCTTCGCTTTCTTGACTGCTCTCAGTGGGCTCGGCGGGCGGGATGTCTAGGCTATCCAGCAGCGCCTCGATGTGGGCGGCGCGGCTGAGGGTCTCATCCCAGTGGAAGCGCAGCTCAGGCGCGCGGCGCAGGCGGACTCGGCTCGCCAGCTCGCGGCGCAGGAAGCCGTGCGCGCGCCGCAAGCCCGCCATGACCGATTCAGCCCGCTCTTCCTCGCCCAGCGCGTTGACGTAGACGTTGGCGTACTCCAGCTCGCGGTCTATGACCACCTCCGTGACGGTCAAGCCTTGCAAGGCAGGGTCGCTCACCTCGAAAAGGAGCAGTTCGCTCAAGATTTCGCGGATGCGATCCGCCATACGCTCCTGTTTGAGAGTCATTTTGGGCGCTCCTCAGCTCAACTGACGCGCTCGCGCGCGGTGAACTCCAACAAATCGCCGACGGCGAAGTCCTCGTAGCCATCCAAGCCGATGCCGCACTCAAAGCCGGCGCGCACCTCGCGCACGTCTTCCGTCTCGCGCTTGAGCGAGGCGACGCCGATGCCCTCGGCGATGATCTCGCGCCCGCGCCGCACGCGCACTTTGGCGTTGCGCCGAATCTCGCCCTCGCGCACCACGCAGCCGGCGATCTTGCCCGCCTTGGGAATCTTGAAGACCTTGCGCACTTCCGCCACGCCGACGACGCGATCCTGATAGACGGGCTCAAGCATCCCTTTGAGCGCCTTCTCGACGTCCTCAAGCAGCGTGTAGATCACGTTATACAAGCGGATTTCAACAGCGTTGGACTCAGCCAGTTTACGGGCGGCTGTATCGGCGCTGACGTTGAAGCCGATCACGATAGCGCCGGTCGAGGTGGCGAGGTTGACGTCGTTCTCAGTGATGTTACCGATCTCGGCGTGCAAGATTTTCAAGCCCAGATCGGTCTTGCTGAGCGCGTTCAGCTCGTTGACGATCGGCTCGAGCGAGCCCTGTGTATCGACTTTGAGGATGATGAGCAGCTCTTTGGTCTCGCCGGCTTGGAAGCGCTTGAAGATGTCCTCAAGGGAGGCAGCGGGGCGCGCCGTTTGAGCGGCGGTTTGCTGCTCGGCTTGCTTGCGCTCCTCAACGAGGGCGCGCGCCTCGCGCTCGTTGCGGAAAGTGACGAACAGGTCGCCGACGTGCGGCTGCTCGGCGAAGCCCATGACTTGCACGGGCGTGGAGGGCGGCGCCTCGCGCAGGGGCTTGGTGTTTTCATCGAACATGGCGCGAATCTTGCCGTAAGCCGTGCCTGCCACCACGATATCGCCCGTGCGCAAGGTGCCGTTCTGGACGAGCAGCGTGGCGATCACGCCGCGCGTCTTATCGAGGCGCGCCTCGATGACCGTGCCAGCCGTCTTGCCTTTGGGGTTGGCGTGGATGGGATGGCTCTCGGCGGTCAGCAGAATCGCCTCCAGCAAGTCCTCGATGCCGATCTTATCGCGCGCCGAGACGGGGATGAACATGGTATCGCCGCCCCACTCATCCGGCACCACGCCCAGCTCCGCCAATTCTTGCTTGACGCGCTCCGGGTTGGCGTTGCGCTTATCGATCTTGTTGATGGCGACCACCATCGGGATGTGGGCGGCTTTGGCGTGGGCGATTGCCTCTTTAGTGGTGGGCATCACGCCATCGTCGGCAGCCACGACCAGCACGGCGATATCGGCGCCTTGGGCGCCGCGCGCGCGCATCGCGGTGAAGGCGGCGTGACCGGGCGTATCTAGGAAGGTGATCTTCTGCCCGTTATGCACAACCTGATAAGCGCCGATGTGCTGTGTGATGCCGCCCGCCTCGCCCTCGGCGACGTGCGCGTGCCGAATGGCGTCTAGCAGGGTGGTCTTGCCGTGATCGACGTGACCGAGAATGGTGACGACGGGCGGTCGGCGGACGAGGGACTTCGGGTCTTCGGCGGCGTAGATGCGTCGCCACGGCGGCAGATCGTCGAGGCTGACGGTTTCAGGTTCGGGCGGGGCGATGGGGCGCACCTCGAAGCCCATATCTTCGGCGACGAGGGCGGCGGTGTCGAAGTCGAGCTGCTGGTTGATGGTCGCCATGATGCCGCCGCTGATGAGCTGCTTCATGACGTCAATCGGGCTGGCGCCGAGCAGGGCAGCCAGTTCACGGACGGTGACGAATTCAGGGATTTCGATCAGTTGGCGTTCTTTAGCCATAGGGCATTCCTCCCGCTGCCGCGCGTGGGCGGTCAGCTCAGACTTTTTTCCAAGAGAGCGCGTTGGGCAGCCTAGCAGCGGGAAGAACAGCTCACATAGGACTTCTCGCTGTCGGGCTTAGCCCAAAACGCCTGCAAAGCAACGATGGCGCGCTGGTCGCACGGTCAGACCGAGACGCCGCTGGGCGCCGCTGAGAGCCGACATGGCGGCTAACTCGCCTCATCAGTGAGGGTGGCGAGTTGGCGGGCGGCGGCTTCCAGCTGGGCGCGCTCGGCGTCGCTGAGGGTGGTGCGCAGCGCTTTTGCCAGCGCCTCGCCCTGAAGGGCGCGTTGCCAGCAGGCGAGACGTTGGCACAAGTACGCGCCGCGTCCGTTGCGCTTGCCGCTCAGATCGACCTGTACACCCTCAGGCGTGCGCACCAGACGGATCAAACTGCGCTTGGCAGCCGTCTGGCGGCAAACGATGCAAGTGCGCTGCGGGATGTGCTTGCGAGGCGGCGTCATAGCTCAATCCTCATCGTATTCCTCCCAGTCGCGTCCGCCGCGGCGCTTGTGCTTGCGCAGGCGAACGGTCTCGCCGCGCTCTTCGTCAAAGATCAGGTCGCGGGCGGCGGGCGGCTTGTTGGGCTTAGCTTTACCGCCACGTTTATCGCGGCGCGGCTCGTCTTTGGGCGGGGCGGGCGGCACATCGGCGGCGGGCAACGGGCGACGCGGCTTGGCGGCGATCACAGGTGGCGGCGCTGGGGCGGGCGGACGGCTGGGCGCGGGCGCTTCCACATCGATGAAGGCGGGTGGCGCTTCCTCATCGACTGCTTCGGCGCTCGGCAGCGCGGCTAGCTCTGGGCTTGGCTGGGCTTCCGCTTCGGGCGCGGGGGCGGGCTCAGGCGTGTTCAAGAAGTTCGGCACCAGCGACTCGATGGCGTCTTTGATGGCGTTCAAGGCTTCTTGGGCGCCATCCTTGACTTTCGCCGCCTCCAGCAGGGCGAGGACGCTGTGTTCCTCCGCCTGCAAGCGCGCCATCAGGTCGCCCACGTTCTGGATGCTGCGCGTGCGGATCGCCTTGAGGATGTCCTCTTCGAGCTCCAGCTCTTCCAGCTGCATCTGGAAGACTCGGCGTGGCAAGTTCTGGCGGGCTTGCTCGATCAGCTTGCGGCGGCGCGCCTGATCCGCCTTGCGCTGTTCCAGCAGGCGGGTCTCCGCCATGTGGACGAAGCGCATCAAGGTCTGGTACTCTTCGGGCATGACGGTGCGATCAGCGCGCTTTTTCTCTAGGATGCGGGCGACTTCGGTTATCAGGTCGGGCATCTCAGCCGCCAGCCGATCCAAGGGCGGCTGATCTAGGCGTTGATAGGCATCGAAGGCGGCTTCGCTGATGCTTTTGATGTCGATGCGCCAGCCGGTCAGCTTGGCGGCGAGGCGCGCGTTTTGCCCCTCGCGCCCGATGGCGAGCGAGAGCTGATCCTCGCCGACGATCACAGTCGCCGTGTTGCCTTGATCGATATCGTCCTCAAGGTAGACGTACTGGCTGTTGGTGTGGGCGGGGCTGAGCGCCTTGGCGATGAAGACGGCCGGATCGGGACTCCATTCGATCACGTCAATGCGCTCGTCGTGCAGCTCTTTGACGATGGTCTGGATGCGGATGCCGCGCTGACCGACGCACGCGCCGACCGGATCGATGCCCGGCTGCAGAGCAGCGACCGCCACTTTGGAGCGCTGCCCCGCCTCGCGGGCGATGCTCTTGATCTCGACCTGCCCGTGATAAATCTCCGGCACTTCGAACTCGAAGAGCCGCCGCAGCAAGTTGCGATGCGCCCGCGAGACGATGATCTGCGGACCGCGGTTGCTCTCGCGCACCTCCATGATGTAGACCCGAATCTTATCGCCCTGCTTGAAGCGCTCGTTACGGATTTGCTCTTTGACGGGCAAGGTCGCTTCGGCGCGCCCGTTCAGCATGACCGTGATGGTCTGGTTGCTGATGTTCTGCACCTGCCCGATGACCAACTCGCCCTCGCGCCCTTTGTACTCGTGGTAGAGGGCGGCGCGCTCCGCCTCGCGGATTTTCTGCAGGATGAATTGCTTGGCGTTCTGCGCGGCGATGCGCCCGAAAGATTTGGTGTTGGTCTCGTGGGGCGCCATGATCAGATCGCCGACCTCGACCTTCGGGTTGATCTGGCGGGCTTCGGAGAGCCTGATCTCGGTCATGTCGTTGATCTGAGGGGTGGAGTCTTCAACGACCTCTTTTTCGAGCAGAATGCGGTAGCGGCTGGTGTTCGGATCGACTTCGGCATCCACGCGCTGGGCATCACTGCGTTTAGTATCGCGGCGAAAAGCAGCGATCAACGCCTGCTTGAGCGCGTCGATCACCACTTCACGCGGCAAATGATGCGCCTCTGTAATTTCGTTAAAGGCTAGGGTAAAATCGCTCTTCGCCATGCCTTGCGCGGCTCCTGATCCTATCTGGCTCAAATTTAAGACAAAAAGTGGGAGCGACCCACTTTTTGCGTGCAAGCGTCATGCAACAGTATAACACGCTCCGAGAGGCTTGGCAAGAGCCAGCGCCGCCTTCAGAGTGTGCTACAATTCACGCTGCACAAGTTCGCACAAATCGATCAAACCATGCCCGAATCGCTCGCTCACGCCATTCAGCAATCCCTGACGCGGCTGCGCCCGCGCTTGCAAGCGCTCTTCAGCGATGCAACGCTCTGGCAGACCTTCTCAGAGCGCCTTGATCGGCATTTTCCGAGCCTGTTTCCGCTCCTGCTGGGCTTGTACGGCGCGCGCTACGACTTCTTCTACTGGTTGGAGCAAATCCTCACGACCGCCGCGACGTACTTCCAAGCGCGCCCGCCCGCCTTGCGCGCCCTCGATCAGTCGCGCCCGCCCAACTGGTTCCAGACTCAAGAGATGGTCGGCGGGGTGTGCTACGTCGACCTGTACGCGGGCGATCTGGCAGGCATTCGGCGCGA
Source organism: uncultured Anaerolineae bacterium (assembly GCA_938005675.1). Taxonomy (GTDB): domain Bacteria; phylum Chloroflexota; class Anaerolineae; order Aggregatilineales; family UBA2796; genus CP2-2F. The sequence goes on along the minus strand of CALKXH010000085.1, from coordinate 3,591 downwards.
GATTCCCTACTTCAAGGAGCTCGGTCTGACTTACTTGCACTTGATGCCGCTCTTCCGTTGCCCGCCCGAGCGCAACGATGGCGGCTACGCCGTCAGCAGCTTCCGCGAGGTCAATCCCGCGCTCGGCACGATGGCGGAACTCGCCCAGCTCGCCGAGCTGCTGCGCGCCGAAGGCATCAGCCTCGTGCTAGACCTCGTCTTCAACCACACTTCGGATGAGCATGAGTGGGCGCTCAAGGCGCGGCAAGGCGATCCCGATTACCGCGAGTTCTACTACTTCTTTCCCGACCGAACCTTGCCCGATCAGTACGAGCGCACCCTGCGCGAAATCTTCCCGGAGCAGGCGCCCGGCAGCTTCACCTACCTGCCCGACCTCGATCAATGGGTCTGGACGACCTTCAACACCTATCAGTGGGATTTGAACTACCGCAATCCCGCCGTCTTCAACGCCATGCTGGGCGAGATGTTGTTCTTGGCGAATCAGGGCGTGGAGGTGCTGCGCCTCGATGCAGTTGCCTTCATCTGGAAGGAACTCGGCACGAATTGCGAGAATCTGCCCCAAGCCCACGATATCATCGCCGCCTACAACCTCCTCACGCGCCTCGCCGCGCCCGCCCTGATCTTCAAGAGCGAGGCGATTGTGCATCCCGACGAGGTGGCGAAGTACATCGGGCGCGAGTGCCAGATCAGCTATCATCCGACGCTGATGGTCTTGCTGTGGGAGGCGCTCGCCACGCGCGAGGTGCGCCTGCTGCGCCACACGATGGCGAAACGCTTCGCCATCCCGCGCGGGACGGCGTGGGTGAATTACGTACGCTGCCACGATGACATCGGTTGGAGCTTCGCCGATGAAGACGCCGCCGAGTTGGGCATCAAGGGCTACGATCATCGTCAATTCCTGAACGCCTTCTACACCGGGCGCTTCGAGGGCAGTTTCGCCGTCGGCTTGCCCTTCAACTACAATCCGCGCACGGGCGATATGCGCATCAGCGGCACGTTAGCCTCCCTAGCCGGCTTGGAGCGCGCCCTCGCCGCCGACGACCCGACCCAGATCGCGCTCGCCCTCGCCCGCATCGAGCTGCTGCACGCTCTAATCATGTCGGTGGGCGGCATCCCGTTGATCTATCTGGGCGATGAGCTGGGCATGTTGAACGACTACAGCTTCCGCGCCAGCCCTGCCAAAGCCGACGACTCCCGCTGGGTGCATCGCCCCAAAGCCGATCCCGCCCGCAAGGCGGAGCGTCACGACCCGAATAGCATCGCAGGCAGGCTCTTCAAGGCGATTCAGCATATGATCGCCGTCCGCAAGCGGCACAGCGCCTTCTCAGCCGAGGGCAAGGCGAGTTGGCTCGATTGCGGCAATCCGCACGTGCTGGCGTTTGAGCGCGTTCACGGCGGCGAGTCGATCCTCGTGCTGGCGAATTTCTCCGAGCGGACGCAGCGCGTGGCGCGGCGCATGTTGCCCTCCGCCGATCTGCGCGCGCCTTTCCACGAGCTGCTGACTGATCGCGCTATCGCGCCCGACTCAGCCGATCAGTTGAGCTTGCCGCCTTACGCGGTCTGGTGGCTGCACTACGGCGGCGCAACTTGAGCGCCGTTTTTTCGTAAAAATCGATGTAACCTTGCTCTGTGAGGAGTTTTTGATGACCGAACGAACGCTAATCCCGCGCAAGCTGCTCTTCGGCAACCCGACGCGCGCGCTCGCCAAGCTCAGCCCCGACGGGCGCTACTTGAGCTACCTCGCGCCGTTGGACGGCGTGCTGAATCTATGGGTCGCCCCGATCAGCGACCTCGCCGCCGCCAAGCCGATCACGGCTGAGCGCGTCCGCAACATCCGCTTCTACGAATGGGCGTACACCAGCCGCCATCTGCTCTACATGCAGGACGCCAACGGCGACGAGAACTGGCACGTCATCTGCGCCGAGGTGGAGAGCGGCGCGCAGCGCGATCTGACGCCCATCGAGGGCGTGAACGCCTATATCAGCGCGCTCAGCCACCTGCTGCCCGATGAAGCGCTGCTCGCCCTCAACAACCGCGCGCCGCAGCTGCACGATCTCTACCGCGTCAACCTGCTGACGGGCGAGCGGACGCTCGTCTTGGAGAATCCCGGTTTTGCCGATATCGTGACGGATAAGCACTTCAACGTCCGTTTGGCGCTCGCGCCGCAAGCCGACGGCTCGTTTGACGTGCTGCAGCCCGACGGTCAGGGCGGCTGGAGCGCGTGGTCGCACATCCCGCACGAGGACTCAACCACCACGCAGCTCTTCGGCTTCAGCGCCGATGGCGAGACCCTCTACCTCGCCGATTCGCGCGGGCGAGATACCGGCGCCCTCTTCGCCATCGATATGCGCAGCGGCGCGCAGAGCCTCCTGGCTGAAGATGAGCGCGCCGATCTGAGCAAGATCGCCGTGCATCCAAGCGAGCAACGTCCGCAGGCGGCGGGCTTCACCTACGACCTGCTGCGCTGGCAGATTCTCGACTCGGCTGTGGCTGAAGATTTCGCCTATCTGCAGACGCTCTCGCGCGGCGAGCTGGAGATCGTCAGCCGCACGCTCGACGACTCGCGCTGGCTGGTCGCCTACAACCTAGACGATGCGCCGAGCCCTTTCTACCTGTATGATCGCTCAGCCAAGCGCGCCGACTTGCTGTTCACCAACCGCCCGGAGCTAGAGGGAATCCCGCTGACCAAGATGCATCCCGTGATCATCCCTGCCCGCGACGGCTTGCCGCTGGTCAGCTACCTGAGCCTGCCCAAAGGCAGCGATGCGCAACAGGCAGGCAAGCCCGACTCGCCCCTGCCGATGGTGCTGTTGGTGCATGGCGGTCCGTGGTGGCGCGACTTCTGGGGCTACAATCCGTACCACCAGCTGCTGGCTGATCGCGGCTACGCCGTGCTGAGCGTCAATTTTCGCGGCTCGACGGGCTTCGGCAAGGCGTTCGTCAACGCCGCCGATGGCGAGTGGGCGGGCAAGATGCACGAAGACCTGCTCGATGCAGTTGAATGGGCAATTCAGCAGGGCATCGCCCAGCGCGATAAGGTCGCGATCATGGGCGGCAGCTACGGCGGCTACGCCACGCTGGTCGGCTTGACCTTCACGCCGGAGGTCTTCGCGTGCGGCGTGGATTTGGTCGGACCCTCGAACTTGGTCACTTTGCTGCAGAGCGTGCCGCCCTACTGGCAGCCGATGATCGCCATGATGCGCAAGCGCATCGGCGATGAGACAACTGATGAAGGGCGTGCCTTCCTAGAGTCGCGCTCGCCGCTCAACCGCGCCGATCAGATCAGGCGTCCGCTCCTGATCGGACAGGGCGCTAACGATCCGCGCGTCAAGCAAGCCGAGTCCGACCAGATTGTGCGCGCCATGCAAGAGAAGGGCATTCCCGTCACCTACGTGCTGTATCCGGATGAGGGGCATGGCTTCGCGCGGGAGGTCAACACGCTCTCGTTCGTGGCGCTCAGCGAGGCGTTCCTCTCGGCGCATTTGGGCGGCGCTTGCGAGCCGCTCGGCGAGGCGCTGAGCGCCTCCAGCGCGCAGATTGTGACGGGCGCGGAGGGCGTGCCGAATCTGCCCGCTGCGCTAAGCTGAGCTT
>CALKXH010000084.1 GCA_938005675.1 uncultured Anaerolineae bacterium | reverse complement strand
AGGTCGGTGATGTCGACGATCTCCAAGCCGTAGCGTAGATCGGGCTTATCCGTGCCGTATTTGAGCATCGCCTCTTGCAAACTCAGGCGCGGGAAGGGCTGTGTGACCAGTTGACAGCCCGTGATCGGCGCGGCGACCTGCACGAGGTGGATCATCAGCCCCTCGATCAGGTTCAGCACGTCTTCGCGCTCCACAAAGCTCATTTCGAGGTCGAGCTGCGTGAATTCAGGCTGACGGTCGCCGCGCTGATCTTCATCGCGGAAGCAACGCGCGATCTGGAAGTAGCGCTCGTAGCCCGCCACCATCAGCAGCTGCTTGAGCTGTTGCGGCGATTGCGGCAGCGCGTAGAACTTGCCCACGTGGATGCGGCTCGGCACGAGGTAATCGCGGGCGCCTTCGGGCGTGGTCTTGAAGAGGATGGGGGTCTCGATCTCGATGAAATCGCGGGCGTAGAGGTAATCCCGAATGGCTTTGGTGATCTTGCCGCGCAGGATCAGGTTGCGCTGCATCCGTTGGCGGCGCAGATCGAGGTAGCGGTACTTCAGGCGCAGCGCCTCGTCAACTTTGCCATCGGCGCTGACATCGAAAGGCGGCGTTTTGGCGGCGTTGAGCAGGCGCAGGCGCTGTATCTCGACCTCGATGGCGCCGGTCGACAGATTCGGGTTGACGGCGCCCTCCGGACGGGGGCGCACTACGCCCTCGATTTGCAGCACGTCCTCGCGCCCGACCCGTTCCGCCAAAGCGTGCGCCTCAGGCGCGCTCTGCACGTCGACGGTGGCTTGCGTGATGCCCCATCTATCGCGCAGATCGATGAAGATCACGCCGCCCTGAGCGCGCACGCGATTGACCCAGCCCGCCAGCTTGACGCGCTGCCCCGCGTGTTCAAGGCGCAGCTCGCCGCAAGTGTGTGTTTTGAGCATACAGCTATCGCGTTTTCCCTAGAAGATGCGCGGCACAACTAACAGCGCCATGAGGATCACGAACAGGAACAAGCTGCCTGCCAGCGTGAGCATGGCGCGCAAATCGCGGATGATGTAGCGGTATTGCTGATCGAGTTCTTCCTTGCTCGGCACGCGGCGCGAGGCTAACGAGCTGCCGCGCACAATCGGCTTAGCTTTTGCGGCTGCCGCGCTCTCGCTTTCGCTCTTGGGCGCTGCGGTCGCCGTCGCGTTGCCGCGCAGCTCGGCGCGGGCGCGCTCCAGCACCTCCTGCGAGATGTTTGGCTTGCTCTTCTTCTTCGCCATGATGTCAGGCACTCTCCCTGCGATGGATGGGCTTGGGCAAACTCTGATGAACGCTTCAAGCATAGCGCCCGTCGCCGCGCTTGACAAGGTACAGCTGCGAGTATTGCCAAAGTCCGCCAAGAGCGGCAAAATTCTGCCATTCAGAACGGCATAGCAGCGCATAGAAAGTTGGGAACGCATTGAGCATTCAACCCTTAGAACGCCATTTGCTGGGCGTCGCCTATTACCCCGAACATTGGCACGAGTCGCGTTGGGCGGAAGATGCCGCGCTCCTGCGCGAGGCGGGCATCAGCGTCGTGCGGATGATGGAGTTCGCTTGGGATAAGCTCGAACCCGCTGAAGGGCAGTTCAACTTCGAGTGGATGGATCGGGCTTTGGAGGTCTTCCAAGCGGCGGGGATTCAGGCGATTCTTTGCACGCCCACGCCGACTCCGCCGGCGTGGCTGGTTGCGGCGCACCCGGATATCCTGCGCGTGAATGAGCGTACGGGCTTGCGCGACTCGTTCGGCTCGCGTCGCTCAGTGACTTGCCACGCGCCTGCCTATCTGGAGGCTTGTGATCGGATCGTCACTGCCATCGCCGAGCGTTGGGGGCAGCATCCCAACGTGATCGGCTGGCAGATCGATAACGAGTTCGGCTGTCACAACAGCGCGCAGGATATCTCTGAGCATGCGCGGCGGGCTTTTCAGGCGTGGTGTCGGGCGAAGTACGGCTCGTTGGAGGCGCTCAATGCCGCTTGGGGGACGCAATTCTGGAGCGCCACCTACACCGACTGGTCGCAGATTCCCGTCCCCGCGCCGACCACCGCCTCGCACAACCCGAGCCTGCTGCTGGACTTCCGCCGCTTCTCCAGCCAGAGCTGGGCGGCTTTCCAGCGCCGCCAAATCGAGATTCTGCGCCCGCGCATTGGCGCTGAGCGCTTCATCACCCACAACTTCATGCTCCGCTTCTTCGATCTGGATTATTACGCCCTCGCCGCCGACCTCGACTTCGTCGGTTACGATAATTATCCGCACGGCATGTCCGGTCCGCTGGAGACCGCCTTCAACCTCGATCTGATGCGCGGCATGAAGGCGGGACGCCCGTTTTGGGTCATGGAGCAGCAGCCCGGCAGCGTCAACTGGACGCCCTTCAACCGCCCTGTGCCGCCGGGACAAGTCCAGACGTGGACGCACCAAGCCTTTGCGCACGGCGCTGAGGCAGTCCTGTACTTCCGCGAGCGCGCCGTCAACATCGGGCAAGAGCAGTATCACGCCGGCTTGCTCAAGCACGACGGCACGCCCGACCGCGGCTGGCACGAGGCGAAAGCCGTCAGCGCGGACTTGGCGAAGTATCCGCTGCTCAAGCGCGGCAAGGCGCCGGTGGCGATCCTGTTCGATTACGAGGATTTGTGGACGCTCAGCCTCGATCCGCACAACGCCGCGTTCTCATATTACGACGTGGCGCTCGATCTCTACCGTCCGTTGTGGGAGAAGCACATCCCCGTCGATATTTTGCCGCGGGGCGCCGATCTGAGCGGCTACGCCGCCGTCTTCGTGCCATGCCCAGCTCTGATCGACGAGGCGCAGGCTGCCAATTGGCGCGCCTACGTGGAGGGAGGTGGCAATTTGGTGGTCACTTTCCGCGCCTTCTTCAAGACTCAGAGCAACACATGGACGGATCAGCCGATGCCCGCCGGCGGCTTAGCCGAGCTGCTCGGCGTCACAGTGGAGGAATTTTTGAGCATCCCGCCCGCCTTCGGCAACCTGCCCATGTCCAACAATGCCTCGCCCGACTGGGAGGATGATCGCGGCGCGCACGTCAGCGATATCGCCGCCAAGACGAGCGCCATCGGCTTCTCGGAGGGCTTCGGCGTGGCGCCCAAGCTGCGCTACAACCTGTGGGCGGAGGTGCTGAAGCCCAGCACAGCTGAAGTCCTAATGCGCTACACGGACGGCTACTACAAGGATGCGCCCGCCGCCACCATCAATCGGGTTGGGCAGGGGGCGGCTTTCTACATCGGCTGCTGGTCAGAGCCGCTCATTCCGCGCTCGATCTGGCAGGCGCTCGATCTCGCCCGCTTCGAGGTCGACGCCAAGGACTTGCCGCGCAATCAGACCTTCGAGCTGATCACTTTGCAGGACGCCGACGGCAAGCCCGTACAAGTGCGCCTGAATCACAGCAAGCGGGCGGTCACTTTTGTGGAGCAGGCGCAGTGAGCATGACCTTACGAGTCGTTGAGCATGAACAGCGCTTGACTGTGAGCGCCGCGCACTCAAGCCTTGAGTTCGCCACGGATGGCGGCGGCTTTCGGCTGTTCGTTCAAGGGCGGCTTGTCCTGCAGACGGGCGCAGGTTGGGGCGCGCCTTGCCATCGGCTGAGCTTGTGGCAGGCTGAAGGCGATACAGCGCTGCTGACTTTTATGCGCGGCACGCACGGCTATGGCAGGTTGCGCCTCCGCGCCTTGAGCAATGGCTGGCAACTGGCGTGGGATCAGCCGACCCGCGATACCTTCGATCTCGCCGTCGGCGTCCATTGGTACGGACAAGGCGAGCTGATCCATCAGCGCTATCCGCTTGAGCAGCTCAGCTTGTGGGAGGCGCCGCTGCTGACTTGGGATAACGGCGCGACCGGGCTGGGCAACATCCAGACGCCCGCGTGGCTGTGCGCCACGGGCGTCGCCTTGCTCGTCCACAGCGCCACTGACTCGCTGCAAGTCGGCTTCAACGCGCCGCCCAGCCACCTCCAGCCGCCCGCGTGGGACTTGAGCGCCGCTCAAGCGCCCGCTGCGCAGCGCCCGCCCACAGCGAGCGCCCAGAGCAGCGGTCTGCTGAGCCTGCACGACCCGAATCAGCCTCTTGAGTACTTGATTCTTGTCGGCGAGCACGTTCAAGCGGCGTGCAAGGCGCTGATCGAGACGCTGGGCAAGCCCGAGCGCATCCCGCCTGAGGCGTACCTCCGCCAGCCGATCTGGACGACGTGGGCGCGCCATAAGACAGCTATCGATCAGGCGGTGGTGTTGCGCTTCGCCGAAGAAATCCGCGCGCACGGCTACGCGGGCGGCACTTTCGGCATCGATGACAAGTGGCAGCGCGCTTATGGCGATAACGCCCTCGATCCTGAGCGCTTCCCCGATCCCAAAGGCATGGTGGCGGCGCTCAATCGGCTCGGCTTCAACGTCACCTTGTGGGTGCATCCCTTTCTGGTGGCGGAGTCGGCGAACACGCAGGAGGCGATCCAGCGCGGCTACTTGCTCAAGCGGCGCGAGAGCGACGAGCCGTATCCCGTGTTGTGGTGGCAGGGCTTGGGCTACCTGCTGGATGTGAGCAATCCTGAAGCTTTGGCGTGGTACGCCGCCAAACTGCGCGCCCTGCAAGATGAGATCGGCTTGGCGGGCTACAAATTCGATGCCGGCGAGGCGAACTACTGCCCCGCTGAGGCGCGAGCGCACGCCCCGATCCATCGCAACGAGTACAGCCAGCGCTGGGCGGCGTTCGCGGCGGAGCACTTCCCCTACTGCGAGGTGCGCACCGGCTGGTTCAGCCAGACTTTGCCGATCCTCTTCCGCCAATGGGATCGCTTCAGTGCGTGGGGCTACGATAACGGCTTGGCGTCGGTCATCAGCACCGCCCTGATGCTCTCCGTCACGGGCTATCCCTTCACCTTGCCCGATATGATCGGCGGCAACGCCTATGGCGACCTCGTGCCTGACCGTGAGCTGCTCATCCGCTGGACGCAAGCCAGCGCCTTGATGTTGGCGATGCAATTCTCCATTGCGCCGTGGGACTTCGACGCCGAGACGGTCGCCATTTGCCGCAAGTACACCGATCTGCACGTGGCGCTGGCTGAGGAACGCCTTGCTGCGGCGCGGCGCGCCACGCAAGATGGCACGCCTGTGGTGCGTCCGCTGTGGTGGGATGCCCCTGAAGACGTCGTGGCGCTCAGCATCGCCGATCAATACCTGATGGGCAGATATTTGGTGGCGCCGGTCGTCACGCCGCAGACGACGGCGCGCAACGTCTACTTGCCGCAAGGCACGTGGCGCGACTACTGGACGGGCGAGCGTCATCACAGCGACGGCATGTGGCTGCGCGGCTATCCCGCCCCGTTGGATGTGCTGCCGCTCTTCGTCTGTGAGAGCGGCGCGTGGAGCGGGCAGTGAGGGCATGGCTCGCGCTCGTGGCGCCGGCGCTGATCGTCTTGGCGCTCGATCAAGCCGCCAAAAGCTGGGTGCGCGCGAACTTAGCGCTCGGCGAGGTGCGCACGCCCATCGAGCCGCTGCGCGAGGTCTTCGCAATTACGTTCAGCCAGAACACAGGCGCTGCTTTCAGCATCCTGCCGCAGGCGGGCGATCTGTTCCTGATCATCGCCATCGCCATGATCGTCGGAATCCTGATCTTTCATCGGCGCATCGCCGGCGAGCAGCCTTTGGCGCGCCTTGCGCTCGGCTTGGTGCTGGGTGGCACCTGCGGCAACGCCCTCGATCGACTCGCGCTCGGCTACGTGGTCGATTGGTTTCTGGTGCGCATCCCGAACCTGATCGCCAACGTCAGCAACTTCGCCGATCACGCCATTGTGATCGGCATCGGCGTGCTGTTCCTGCTCAGTTGGCGCGCCAAGCCCGCCGAGCGCTCGCAGCCTGAAGACTCAAGCCTCTCCCAGTAGCCTCTGATAGAAGGCGAGGGTCTGGGCGGCGACTTGGGCGTGCGTGAAGTGCGCCAAGGCGCGCGCTCTGCCGCTATGAGCGAGCGCCGCGCGCAACTCGGCATCGCTCAGGAGGCGCGCCATGTGCGCCGTGAGCGCCTCAAGGTCGTCTTCGGGGAAGAGCAAGCCGCTCTCGCCGAGCACGTCCGGGATCGCGCCACTGCGCGCGCCGATCACAGGCACGCCGCACGCCATCGCCTCGACGATCACGCGCCCGAACTGCTCTTTCCAGTTGGGCAGCGTCCGCGATGGCACGACCAGCGCAGTCAGGTCGGCGTAGAGGCGCGGCATGTGCGTGGAAGGCACTTGTCCCAAAAAGGCGACCCGCTCGCCCAAGCCTAACGACTGCGCGAGCGCCTCCAACTTGGCGCGCTCGGCGCCCTGCCCGACGATGCGCACCTCGAAGACGTATCCCGCCTCCATCAGGCGCGCCGCCGCGCGCAGCAAGAGGTCAGCGCCCTTCTCAGGCACAAGACGACCGAAAAAGCCGAAGAGCGGTCGCTCAGCCTGCTTTTCAGCGGGCTTGAACAGCTCAGGATCGACGCCGAATTGCGGGATGACGGCTATGGGCAGGCGGCAGCCTTTGGCGCGCAACACCTCGGCGGCGCCCTGCGTGCCGACGATAGCGCCATCGGCGCGGCGCAAGAGCCATGCCTCGCCCAGCGAGAAGGGCGGCGGATAGCGCCGCAGGATGTTCTGCCAGCTGAAGAAGAGCGCCTTGGCGCCGACCCGTTTAGCCTGCCAGAGCGCCTGCCACGCCGCGACGTTGTACGGCTCTTCATCGATGTGAACGAGGTGCGGGCGCACAGCGCGCATGAATCGCCCTAAGGTCGGATACCAATGCAGATGGAAGTTGCCGTTCAAGCGCATCGGCACGACCTCCAAGCGGTAGCCGCGCGTGTAGACCCGCTCTAACGGCTGCGCGCCGCTCGGATCGCGCCAAGCGCTCGGCACGAGCACGGTCAGGTCGAGTTCGGGCTGCTGCGCCATCGCCTCCAGCTTGCGCTGATAGGTGCCGACGACGCACGCTTTGCAGATCATCAACACGCGCGGCATGAGCGTCGCCCAAGCGTACGGAAATTGTGAGAGAGCGCCGTGCGCGGCATGGTATAATGGCAGGGTGTGAGGGAAGTTGAATGGCGATGAACCGCGTGATGCTCTGTGCGGCGGCGCTGGCGATAGCCGTGCTGCTCAGTCCGTCTGCCTTGATCGGTCAGGCTCAGGAGGGCGCGGGCGCTGTGTGTGCGCTCGCCTACCACGACGCCAACCAGAACGGCGTCCGCGATGCGGGCGAAGAGGCGCTGCCTGAAGTCAGCTACAATTTGATGATCGCTTCGAATGTTGTAGTGGCGAACTATGTGGCGCTGCAAGGCGAACCTTACTGTTTTGAGAATCTGCCCGCCCAGCAGTATACCCTGAATATCGCCAGCCCGCTCTACGTGCCGATTGATGGCGCGGTCACTTTCTTCCTGCAGCCCAACGAGCGCCTGCTCTACGAGTTCGGCGCGCTCTACCGCGCCCCGCAAAGCGCCCCAGAGCCGCAAGACGCCCTCACCATTATCCCTATGACGCCCACTGTGCGCCTCGCCCTGTCGATCAGCGCGGCGTTGCTTGTGATGCTGCTCTTCAGCGCCTTCGGCATGATCTTCTACGGCTTGTTCTTGCATCGCCGCCCGACCCTCGCGGCGGTCAGCGCGGCGCGCCAGACGGGATCAAGCCGCATCGCCAGCGAGCGTCTGAAGCGCAGCACCCGCGACGCTCTGCCGCCGCCCGACTCGCCGCCGCTCGATGCGACGGCGCCCGCCCCGCGCTCCGAGCGCTACCGCGACCTCGACTCGCCCGATGAGGCTTAGCTCACTGCCTCAAGAGCCACGCGATCAGATCGAAGAGCTCCACCTCAGGGATTTTCGCCTTGTAGTTGGAGACCATGATGTTGGCGTAGTCGGGGACAATGAAGGCGTTCGGCTCGATGATCGACTCGTAGAGGTAAGCGGCGGCGCTGTAGTTCGGGCGGCGCGTCGCCGCGCGAGCGCCCATACCTCTCAGCGCCGGTCCAACGCCGTCCTCAGCCCGATGGCAAGCATTACAGGCGTATTTCTCGAAAATCGCCGCGCCTTTGCCGGGATCGGCGGCTGCCACGCGCGCCTCAATGTTGCCGGTGAACTGCGGCGGCGCGGTCACCACGATGGGCGTCATCAAGCGCTGCGGATTCGGCACATTGCCCAGCACGGCGAAGAAAGCCACCCCGAAAGCGATCACCAAACCCGCCCCTAGCAGCGTGATGAAAGGCGCGAGGCGCGGCACTTGGATCGGCACTTTTTCAGACATCTCTGAAAGCCTCTATCGGAAAAGTTGGTCGA
>CALKXH010000083.1 GCA_938005675.1 uncultured Anaerolineae bacterium | reverse complement strand
GCAGCGGCGGGCAATCCAACGCGCGCTTTGCGCATCCCCAACTGCGGCAACTACAGCCGCAAGCAGCTCGATGAGCTGACCGAGATCGCCAAGAGCGCGGGCGGCAAAGGCTTGGCTTACGTGGCGCTTGAGGCGGGCGAGGCGGGGCAGGTCAAGTCGCCGATTGGCAAGTTCTTCACCGTTGAGCAGATGACGGCGCTGATCGAGCGCATGGGCGCCCAGCCGGGCGACTTGATCCTGATCTCCAGCGATGCGCACGCCACGGTCTGCGCCGTGCTGGATGCGCTCCGCCAAGAGTTCGGCGCGCGGCTCGGACTCGCCGATCCCAAGCGAATCGCCTTCTGCTGGGTCTTGGATTTTCCGCTCTTCGAGTGGAACGCCGACGAGCAGCGCTGGGACCCCTCGCATCACCTCTTCACAGCGCCCATGCCTGAGGATATCCCCCTGCTGGATAGCGATCCCGCCAGAGTGCGCGGGCAGCAATACGACCTCGCCTGCAACGGCTATGAGGTGGCGGGCGGCAGCATCCGTATCCACGACCGCGCCCTGCAAGAGAAGATTTTCGGCTTGATCGGCTTGGATGTGGAAGATGCCAAGCAGCGCTTTGGGCATATGCTAGAGGCGTTCGAGTACGGCACGCCGCCGCACGGCGGCATCGCGCCCGGCATCGACCGCTTGGTCATGCTCTTGGCGGGCGAGCCGAACATCCGCGAGGTGATCGCCTTCCCCAAGTCGCAGCAAGCCGCCGATCTCATGGCGGGCGCGCCCAGCGAGGCGGATCCGCATCAGCTCGAAGAGCTGCATATCCGCGTCGTCGCCGACTCCGAGAGCGAGACCTAGCTCTTTGGGCGCGCGAGGACGATCTCTTCGGCGGCAGCCCACGCGCTCAGATCGGCGCGGCTGAGCGCAGCCGCCATCAGCGAGGGGAATTGATCGGGCGTGCAGGCGAAGCAAGCGATGCCCAAGGCGGCGAGCTTCGCCGCCATGCCGTGATCGTAAGACGGCGCGCCAGAGTCGCTGAGCGCCAGCAAGACGATGACTTGCACGCCCGCCTCCACCAGCTCGGCAGCACACTGCAGGACTCCTGCAGCGTTGCCGCCCTCGTACAGGTCGCTGATCAGCACGAGCGTGGTCTGGGCGGGGCGGCTGATCAGTCTCTGGCAGTAGCGCAGCGCCTGATGGATATCCGTGCCGCCGCCGAGCTGCACGCCAAAGAGCAAGTCCACAGGCTCGCTGAGCGACTCGGTCAGGTCGGCTACATCGGTGCTGAAAGCGACGAAGCGCGTGCTGAGCGACGGCAAGGACGCCATCACTGCGCCGAACACTCCGGCGTACACCACGCTCGATGCCATCGAGCCGCTCTGATCGACGCACAGGATCACATCCTGCAGGGCGCGCCGTCGCTTGGCGTAGCCGATGCGCGTCTCTGGCACGATGGTGCGATACTCAGGCTGATAGTGGCGCAAGTTGGCGCGGATGGTGCGCATCCAGTCCATCTCGGCAAGGCGCGGACGCCGCGTGCGGGCTGCCCGACTCAAACTGCCCGTGACGGCTTGCTGCAAGTGGCGGGCGAGGCGCTCTTGCAGCTCGCGCACCACCTGCGCCACGACCATGCGGGCTGTGGCGCGCGTCTCATCGGGCAGGGCATCCTTCAGGCTGATCAAGGTCGCCGCGAGGTGGACGTCTGGCACGACGCTTTGCAGTAGCTCCGGCTCAAGCAGCATCTGCTTGAGGTTCAAGCGCTCTAGGGCGTCTTTCTGCAGCACGCGCACGACTGAAGTCGGGAAGTAGCGCCGAATGTCGCCCAGCCAGCGCGCCACGTTCGGCGCCGAGCCGCCCAAGCCGCCCTTGCGCGATTCGCTCTCGCCGCCGCCCTCGCCGTAGAGCGCCGCCAGCGCCCCATCGATTTGACGATCCGCCTCGTTCGCTAGGCGCATGGCTGTCTCATTGCAGGCATCGCCGCCCAGCACCAGCCGCCAGCGGCGCAGCCGCTCGGAGTCGCTCATGGGTGTACCCCTCACTCGATTTTGCGCTTGCCGATGCCCGTCAAGCGCCGCGCGGCGCTCGGCTCAGACGGGCTCGACTCGCCGTAGCCCGCCACCTGCTGGTAGAACGTCGTATCGTAGGCGCGCGTCTTGACCACGACGGGCATCGGCACGGCGTGACCCATGATCAGCGCCTGCTGCTTGGTATCGAGGCGCGCCAAGACCTCGCGCAAGCCGTTTGCGCCGCTGATGCCGGTCAGCACAGCGGCGATATCGCGCTCGTTATCCAGCAGCGCCGTGATGCGCGTCCCGATCTGGCTCATCACCTCTTCATCAATCCCGCTCGGGCGCTGATCGACGATCAGCAGCGTGACGTTGTACTTGCGCATCTCGCGGGCGATGGTGCCGAAGATGGTCTGGCGGGCGATGAGCGGATCGAGGAACTTGTGCGCCTCTTCGATGGTGATCAGCAGCTGAGGCGGCTCTAAGCTCGGATCGCCCAGCGACTTCTCGACGCGCTTGACGTACTCAGCGTGAATGCGCCGAGTCAGGTAGTTCGCCACGAGGATGTACGCCTCCAGCGCCGAGCCGTAGCGCCCGAACTCCAGCACCACGCTCTTGCGCTGCTCGGTCAGGTAGCTGAGGATGATCTGCACGCTATCGCTCAGGGCGCCATCGGGCTTGAGGAACTCGAAGCGCTCGAAGCGCTCCAGACGGCGCGCCAGCGCAGTCAGCGAGGCGCTGCTGACGTTGGTGGTCTGCACGACCTCTTCGAGGCGGGCGCTATCGGCTTCGAGCAGGTCTTTGATCCACGTCTTGCCCCACTTTTTGCGCAAGGTGTAAGCGGCGTCTAGCATCGAGTCGGACAGATTCATCGTCACTTTGAGCATGGCGAGGTCTTCCGGCTCGATGTCGTCGTAGCCCAGCGTGACGACGTAATCGTACTTGGCGTTGCGGCGGCGCGAGGACTCCTCGTCCAGCGTGAAGATGCTGACTTTCTCCGGGAAGAGTTGGCGCAAGCCTTTCGCCTTCGGACCGCGCTCATCCGCCACCTCCCAGCCGTAATCGTTGTGCATATCGAAGATCAGGTTGACGGCGATGCCGCGCTTGATCACGCCGGAGAGCAGGATGCGCGTCAGGAAGCTCTTGCCCGTGCCGCTCTTGCCGAAGACGCCGCTGGAGCGCTCGACGAGGCGCTTCAGGTCGAGGTTGACTTGCGTCTCTTCCAGCTCCAGCGGCGTGCCGATGTTGAAGTGCGTGGCGTCCTCAGCGCCGAAGACGTCGTTGACGTCTTGCGCGTCGGCGATCTCGACGGGCATGAAGTGACCGGGGATGGTCTTGACGGGCTTGGGCTCGCCCGCGTCGCCCTCGATGGAGAGCATCGGGGCGACGTGCAGCGTGCCGTAGGCAGCCGTGCCGACGTACACCTCGCGCAGGAACGGGTCGCTCAGGTCGGGCGGGTCGCTGCGCAAGGAGGGGTTGGTGCTATCGAGGATCACGTCGGTGATCATGCAGAAGAAGCGCTTGTACTTGCCGCGCACCACTACATAGCGCCCGACGGCAAGCGCCTCGATCTCGGTTTGACGATCTAACTTGACGTCTAGCCCCTTGCTCAGCGAGCCGCCCACCACCACGCCCAGACGCTTGTTGGCGGGCAGCGGCTCAAGAGCGGGCGAGGCTGAGTCGGCCTCGCGCGGAAACCAGTCGTCCAGATTATCGGAGTCAATCGGCAAGGCTTTGGGCATAGCAAGTGCGCTCAACTGTTCTATCGGTTACGCAGCGATTATACGCGAGAAAGGCGCCCGAAAGCAAGCGCAGCGCTCAAAAAAGTGAGGCGGGCTAGTCTTTCTTTCAGGGCGGAAGCCTGTTAAGATTGGATGGAGAGTCTTTTGTGGATCAAGGTGATCAAAACCGCTATGAATGCTCCTAAGCCACCCAAAATCGTCGTGATCGGCGCAGGCAGCGCTATTTTTGGGCTGAGTTCGCTCGCTACCATCATGCGCAGTCCGCGTCTGCGCGGCGCAGAGCTCGCCCTTGTCGATATTTACGAGCCCAATCTGGAGCTGATGACTCAGCTGGCAGAGAAAATGAACGCTGAGTGGGGCGCTCAGATGCGCATCAACGCCTATACGGAGCGCACGAAGGCGCTGCCGGGCGCCGACTTCGTGATCGTGACCGTGCAGGTCGGTCAGCGAGAGACGGTTTGGCGGCTGGATTGGGAAATCCCCTTCAGATATGGCTTGCGCCAACCCTACGCCGAGAACAGCGGACCGGGCGCCTTCGCCCACACGGCGCGCAACATGCCCTTGATGTTGGATATCGCCAAAGATATGGAGCGCTACTGCCCCAAGGCGCTCTACATGAATTTCACTAACCCGCTCATCCGCCTGACGTGGGGCGTGCAACGCTACAGCAGCGTGCCGGTGGTCGGCTTGTGCCACCAGCTGGAGTGGGGCTATGCCATGGTCGGCGCGCTCTTCGCGCAGCACTACGGCTACGCCAGCGAGGTGCCGCCGAATTTCCACGTCCACACCGACGCGCACAACGTGCCGATCACTATGCACATGGCGAAGCGCGCCCACGAACACCTCGATATTAAAGCCGCTGGCATCAACCACTTCTCGTGGATTTACGACATCCGCGAGAAGGGCACAGGGCGCGATATGTACCCGCTTTTGCGCCAATACTTCATGAACTACCGCGAGTCCTTCGAGCCGCTCACCCGCGAGATGTTCAGGATTTTCGGGCTGATGCCCACAGCCGGCGATAGCCATATGTGCGAGTACCTCTCCGTCACGCACGATCCGCTCACCAAACCTTGGGAGAAGTACGACCTGAAGCTGCAGAACTGGGATATGAACATCGAGCGGCGCGCCAGCCGTCTGCAGCAAGCGCGCGACATCGTCGCCGGCAAGCGCGACGTCAACGAGCTGCGCGACGTCAAATCGGAGGGCGTGCCGGAGATCATTGAGGCGCTCACCTACAACGACAACCGCTACTTCGAGCAGCTGAACTTGGTCAATCGCGGCAAGATTCCTAACCTGCCCGACGACGCCATCGTGGAGGTGCCGGGCATCCTGAGCAGCGCCGGCATTCACGGCTTGAACGTGCCGCCGCTGCCGGCGGGCATCACCGAGCTGTGCCGCCGCGAGTTGGCGCTCAGCAGCATCGTGGTGGATGCCTGCGTACACGGCGACCGCGACCTCGCTCTGCAAGCGCTGATCCTCGATCCGATGATGAACGACATTGATCGCGCGCGCGCCATCCTCGCCGACTTCCTAGAGACCTTCGCCGAGTTCCTGCCGCAGTTTCACGGCGAATGGTCGCTCAAGACGGCGGGCGAGCGCGTGACCGCCTAAAGAGCGCCGCAGCATCGGCGGAGGGTCGCGCGACCCTCCGCCCAACGGCGTTGCACAATGCGATCCGCTTTTGAGATGCTCTCAGCCTGACTCTGAAAGTAGCAGACATACGATCTATGAACATCAGCCTGCCATACGGCAAGGGACAGCTCAGCCTCGACTTGCCCGATCACCTGAGCGTGGATGTATTGCATCCGCGCTACACGCCGCCCTCAGCCGACCCTGCTGCTGAAGTCAGGGCTGCCCTCGACAGCGTCGATTGGCAGCGCTTCAAAGGCTCGCGCAGCGCCGCCATCGCCATCAACGATAAAACGCGCCCCGTGCCGCACGATCTGCTGCTGCCGCCGCTGCTGGAGCGCCTAGAGCAGCTCGGAATCGCCCGCGAGCGCATCACGTTGATCATCGCCACGGGCAACCACGCCCCGATGCAGCCCGCCGAGTTCCCCAGCATCCTGCCTGAGGCGATCTTGCAGCGCTACCGCGTCATCAGCCACGATATCGACGCCGACCACAACATCGTGCGGCTAGGTATGACTACGCGGCGCACTGTCGTCTCGATCAACCGCGCCTTTTTAGAGGCGAATGTGCGCATCGCGGTCGGCAACGTCGAGCCGCATCAATTCGCGGGCTTCAGCGGCGGCGCCAAAAGCGCCGTCATCGGCTTGGCGGGCTGGGATACCATCAACGGCAACCATCGCATGATGGCAGAGCCGAAAGCGACGCTCGGCAACTACGACGATAACCCCGTCCGCCAAGATATCGAGGATATGGGGCGCATCGTGGGCATCCACCTCGCCCTGAACACGGTCTTGAACGAACACAAGCAGATTGTACGCGTCTTTTGTGGAGCGCCGCAAGATGTCATGCGCACTGCCATCCCGCTGGTGCGGCAAGTCTATCAACAGACCGTCGCGCAGCCCTACGACCTGATCATCGCCTCGCCCGGCGGTCATCCAAAGGACATCAACATCTATCAGGCGCAAAAAGCGCTCGGACACGCCGTCCATGCCGTGCGGGTCGGCGGGACGATCATCTTGGCGGCAGCTTGCAGCGAAGGCAGCGGCAGCACGAAATACGAAAATTGGCTCGGCGAACTGCGCTTGCCGCTCGGCGCCGACGTCAATCGCGCCGTGATCGAGCGCTTCCGCGCTGAAGGCTTCCGCGTCGGTCCGCACAAGGCCTTTCAAATTGCCCGCGACTCGCTGGATCGGCGCGTGATCTGGATCACCGACCTGCCCAATCCCGCCCGCTTCGGCTTCCGCAGCGCCGCTAGCTTGCGCGCCGCCCTCTACGAGGCGCTCGATGCCGATCCGAGCATTCAGCGCGTGGCAGTGCTGCCCTATGCCAATGCTACCCTCGTGCAAGCGCAAGCCTGAGCGATCTGTGGTATGCTTGCCGCGTCAGAAGGTTTGCTTGACTGAGGGAGTCCATGAAGAACCTGATCGGTCAGACGCTTGGGCAGTTCCAGCTGCTGGAGATCATCGGCGAGGGCGGGATGTCCACCATTTACCGCGCCTATCAGCCGTCGATGTCCCGCGATGTAGCGGTGAAGGTCATTCAGCCCGACGAAAGCGAGAGCGAGGAATTTTTCGCGCGCTTTGACCGCGAGGCGCACGTGATCGCCTCCCTGAGCCATGCGCGCATCCTCAAGGTCTTCGATTACGGCGTGATCGGCAACATCGCCTACCTTGCCATGGAGTTGCTGCGCGGCGGCAGCCTCGCTGATCGCATTGAGCGCGGTCCGTTGCCCATCCCTGCCATCGTTGATATCTTGAACCAAATCGCCCCCGCGCTGGACTACGCCCATCAGCGCGGCATCATCCACCGCGACTTGAAGCCGCACAACATCCTCTTCGATGAAGTCGGCAATTTGTTCCTGACCGATTTCGGCATCGTCAAGCTGCAAGGCGCCGATCAAGCCCTGACGCGCGAAGGCGCCTTGGTCGGCACGCCGGCTTACATCGCGCCAGAGCAATGGGAGGGCATTGAAATTGATCGGCGCGCCGATATTTACGCGCTGGGCGTCACCACTTATCAGATGCTGACGGGCAGGCTGCCCTTCGAAGCGAATACCTTCTACGACATGATGCAGCTGCACTTGCACCGTCCGCCGCCGCCGCTCAGCGCCTACCGAGCGGGCTTGCCGCCCAGCCTTCAAGCGGTCATGAACAAAGCGCTCGCCAAAGCGCGCGAAGACCGCTACTTCACCACCAGCGAGTTCGCCATCAGCTTCGCGCGCGCCGCTGAAGAGTGGAAAGCCCAAGCGCCCGCCGATCCCACCATCGGAACAGCCAGAGACGCCTCGCCGCACAAAGCGCCTACTGCTATCTCGCGCCATACCTCGCCCTCACAACCACCAGAGAGGGCTTACTCAGCCGATCAAGACACCACCCAACCGCTCAGCTTAGCTGATCTAGGCGCCACTGCGCCCGTCTCGATCAGCGGCGCTCCCCCTGCGCCGCCGCCGACTCCCCTCGCAAAACCTGCCCCGCCGCCGCCGCGCCCCTCGCCCGTGCCGACGCCTGTGCTGGTGCTGGGCGGCATGTTGATCGCTCTGGTTGCGTTCATCCTCATCGCTTCGGCGGGCGGCGGCGTCATCTCAGCGACCGATCAGACCGCAACGGCGGTTGCGGCAGCAATTTTGAGCCAGATGCCCACCGAAACGCCGACCGAGACGCCAACTATCACACCGACTGCCACCCTGCCGCCTGATCTAATTGCGCCTGTCACGCCCACGGAAGCTGTCGCCCCCAGCCTGACCTTCACACCTACGATTCCGCCCAGCCCGACGCCTGACAAGGCGCTCACGCAAGGCGCGGTGATCGTCGCTGTGCCGACCGATACCGCCACGCCAACCCACACGCCAACCGAGACGCCAACGCTCACGCCCAGCGCCACGCTCACGCCGACGCTCACGCTCAGCTTCACGCCCACTCCGCCGCCAACTTTCACGCCAACCTCTACGCCCACAGCAACCGCCACGCCCACCGCCACGTCCACGCCCGATTTTGCAGGCACTGAAGCGGCGATTCAAACTGCCACGCAACGCTCCTTCGAGGTGGCGGCACAACGCGCAGCCGCTGGCGCACAGCCCGCCTTCGAGCCGCGCAGCGGCGAACTGCGCCACACGACCCGCAATGCTCCTGAGATCGAGCCAGCTAAGGTACAGTTCCGCAATTTTGTGGTCGAGGCGCTCTTCGGCAACCCCTATGGCGCGGAGGAGGGGCGCTGGGACTACGGCTTCTTCTTCCGTCACGAGGGCGAGAACCGTCAATATCGCCTAGCGGTCGTCTCCGACGGGCGTTGGCGGCTGACCCTGCGCGATAGGGATGTCTCGACCATCGTTCAGGAGGGCTTGCTGAGCAACCTGAACGCCCAAGCCGACGGCTTCAACGTGCTGCGCCTTGTGGTGGAGGAGAGTCGCGGTTGGTTCTTCGTGAACGGTCAGTTCGTGGCGGAACTGAATGTGTCGGCTAAGCGCGTGGCAGGCGACGTTCAAATCTTCACTGGCGTCTTCGGCGGCAACAAGATCAACGGGCGCACCACGCGCTATAGCGGTTTTGTGGTCAGCGAGATTAAGTAGCGTGCGGGCGAGCAGCAGCTGCTTGCCAACTGGGCAGCACCGTGTAGAAGGCGACCGTCCAGCTGCCCGCGCATAGCATCACGCCGTAGAAAACGAAGAACCAATGTCCGTAGCGCGCCGCTACCGCAGCGGTCAGCAAGCAAAAGGCGCCCCACGCCACCTCAAGCAGGCTGCTCAGGTCGGCTTGAGGTTGGTAGATGGCGGTCGGGGCGCTGCCGCCCCATTTGGGCGTGCGCAGGAACTCGCCGTGCCGACCGAGCAGCCCTTTGAGCGCCGCCCGCCCAATGGTCACAGCCAGCCCACTGCTGACAACCTGCAGGACAGCCGTGTAGAGCAGCATGTGGCGCGGACGCTTGAGCAGCAGCTGCGAGATCATCAAGTAGAGGAGCGGCACGAAGGTGAATGGGCTGATCGTGGTAGCGTACTGAATGAAAGGCAAGCGTTGCCAGACCTCGCGCGGCAAGAAAAGCAGCGCTGAGGTGTAAGCGATCACGACGAGCACCATCGTCGGGCTGACCAGATAGCTGAGCAGGTGGACTGTGCCTTGCAGCTTGCTGCCGAGCGGCAGCTGACTGCGCCACAGCGCAGGCAAGAGCAAGCGCGCACAAGCGAGGCTGCCCTGCGCCCAGCGCGCTTGTTGGCGTTTGTAGGCGCTCATGGTGGGCGGTAGCTCGGCAGGCGCGCTGATCTCGCTGCGGTAGAGGGCGTGCCAGCCTTTCAGCCACGCCCGATAGCTCAAGTCGAGGTCTTCGGTGAGGGTGCGGGCTTGCCAGCCGCCCGCCGACTCGATGGCGGCGCGCCGCCAAACGCCCGCCGTGCCGTTGAAGTTGAACGGAAAGTTGCTCTGGGCGCGCCCCTGCTGCTCGATGCTGAAGTGGCTATCCACAGCGATTGCCTGCAAGCGCGTCAGCCACCCCTGCTCGGCGTTCAGATGCTCCCAGCGCGTCTGGATGAAGGCGGCTTGCGGATCGGCGATCAGGGCGGGCAGGCTCTTTTTCAAGAAGTCGGGCGGCGGCACGAAATCGGCATCGAAAATGGCGATGTACTCGCTCTGCGTGAGCTGCAAGCCATAGGCGAGCGCGCCTGCTTTGTACCCTTCGCGGCTAGGGCGGCGGATGTGCTGCACGTCTTTGCCGCGCTTGCGCCAGCAGGCGGTCGCCTCCGCCACGATTTGGCTGGTGTCATCGGTGGAGTCGTCGAGAATTTGGATGGTCAGCTTATCGGTGGGATAGTCGAGTTGGGCGACGGCGTCGATCAGGCGGCGGCTGACATAGCGCTCGTTGTAGAGCGGCAACTGGACGGTCACGTGCGGATACTCGGCGAGTGGTGCTTCAGTGATAGGTCTGTGGCGCTTGAACAGCGTGACGATGAGCAGGTAACACAAGTTCAAGCCGTAAGCGGATAACAGCAGTGCCGCCGGCAAAAAACCGATCACCAGCAGCACAGACAGCAAGATATAGAAAGTGTTCACAGCCTCTCACTCGGTTCGGATGCGATTGACGGCTGAAGAGCCGAAGCGCCATTATAGACCAAGACAGCGGCAAAAGGGAGAGTCGGTAACGCCAAAGGCTGCTCTTGAGCCACACCTTGAGAATTTGTTCAGGCGAGGCAAGAAATTCCCATTTATCGATCTAGCCAATTTGCCCACTAGACCTCCGCCCGCTTTGCCTTTAGACTCTGATTAAGCCGAAGTACGTGGCTTGGAGGTGGAAAGTATGAGTTACGCTTACTTGTTGCGCAATGTTTCGCTCTTCGCTCAGCTGAACGAAGATGAGCTGGAGCTGCTGGCAGCGGAGTTCATCCTGCAGCATTTTCGGCGCGGGCAGGTGCTGTTTCAGCAGGGCAGCGCCACCAACTGCCTGTACATCGTCAAATCGGGCAGCGTGCAAGTGACCGCCTTCGGCAAAGATAACGCCATCACCTACACCGACGTCTTCCGTGCCGAGCAGTACTTTGGCGAATTCTCCTTGCTGGACGGTCTGCCGCGCTCTGGGGAGGCGGTAGCGCTTGAACACAGCGATCTGCTGCTCCTGACCCGCCCAACCTTCTTCCGCTTCTTGGAACGGCAAACGATGGTGGCGATCAAGTTATTGGTGACGGTCAGCCGCCGTATGCGCTTCGCCGAATCCGCCATCGATCAGCCGCTGGTGCGCAGCGCCGAGGAAAAGCTCGTGCGCTTGCTGCTCAACATCGCCCAACACTATCAAGCCGAGTCGCGCTTCAGCGTGCGCCTGACAGCGGACGATCTGGCGGCGCTTTCGGGCGTCACGCGCAGCGCAGCGCACAGCGTCATCGATAAACTGCGCGAGCAGGGCTTGATCGAACTGGATCGGTCGCACATCGCCAGAGTTAATGTGGCAAAATTGCAGGCGCACTTTCAGCGCATGGTACAAGGCGTGCCGCTCGGCGCCAACTAGCGCTCAGCAAGCCCGTCTGAGGCGCGTTTTGCCGCTTTAGGCGGGCGATGTGCTACAATAGGCGCTTGTGCAGAACACCTTGAACAAAGCCGATGACCGAATCCACTCCGCCTTCAGGTACGTTGTGGTCAGGGCGCTACGAGGCAGCCGCCGCTGAGTCAGTGCGGCGTTTGAACGACTCGTTGCCTTTCGATAAGCGCCTCTACGCCAGCGACATCGCCTGCAGCCTCGCCTACGCGCAAGCGCTGCACCGAGCGGGCATCCTGAGCGATGCCGAGCTGAGCGCCATCGCCGACGGCTTGGCGCGCGTCCGCGCCGAGTTCGACGCAGGCGCGTTCGTCTTTGCGGCGGGCGATGAAGATATCCACACCGCCGTCGAGCGCCGTCTGATCGAGCTGATCGGGGCGGTCGGCGGCAAGTTGCACACCGGACGCAGCCGCAACGATCAAGTGGCGACCGATACGCGCCATTGGCAGGCGCAAGCCATCAGCCGCATCATCGGCTGGCTCACGGCGTTGCAGCGCGCCCTGCTAGAGCAGGCAAAGCAGCACGTCGAGACCCTGATGTGCGGCTATACGCATCTGCGCGCCGCCCAACCGATCAGCGCCGCGCATTGGCTGCTCAGCTATTTCTGGATGCTCAGCCGCGACGTGCGCCGCTTCGAGCTGACCCGCGAGGCGACGCTCGTCTTGCCGCTCGGCTCAGGCGCGCTGGCGGGCACGCCCTATCCGATTGATCGCGAGGCGTTGGCTGAGTCGCTCGGCTTCCTCGATCTCTCGCCCAACAGCCTCGATGCCGTCTCGGATCGCGACTTCGTCGTCGGCTTTCTATACGCCGCCGCGCTCACCATGACGCACTTGAGCCGTTTCGCTGAGGATGTGATCCTTTTCAGCGCGCCGCCCTTCAACTTCATCCAACTGGATGAGCGCTACACCACTGGCAGCAGCCTGATGCCGCAAAAGCAGAATCCCGACGTGCTGGAGCTGACTCGCGGCAAGGCGGGCAGGCTGATCGGGCATTTGACGGGCTTTTTCGGGACGCTCAAAGGCTTGCCGACGGGCTACAACAAGGATTTGCAGGAAGATAAAGAGCCGCTCTTTGACGCGGCAGACACTCTTGAGGCGCTCCTGCCCGCTCTGATCGGGGCAGTCGAGACCATGCGGCTGAACCCTGAGGCGATGCGCGCCGCCCTCGATGAGTCGATGTTGGCGACCGACCTCGCCGATTATTTGGTGGCGCGCGGCGTGCCCTTCCGCGAGGCGCACGGGCTGGTCGGGGCGGCGGTGCGCGCCGCCCAAGCGCAGGGCGTGACGCTCTCCGCCTTGCCGCTCCAGAGCTATCAGGCGATCAGCGCGCATTTTCAGCCTGACCTGTACGAGGTGTTCGATTTTGCGGCATCCGTCGCCAAGCGCAAAGCCTTCGGCGGCACGGCGCCAGAGGCAGTCCGCCTGCAGATCGCGCGCGCCGAGTCCTTTTTGGGCGAGCGCAGGGCGTGAGCGTGCATCCTGAGCGCCGTTTTTTGCGTATTGATCTGGAAAGTACCCGTTAGCGCGGCATATGCCGCAAGGAATTGAGCATGGCAGAGCGTATCACCTTCCCGAATCTGGACGTCAGCGCCTTTCAGCACCCCTACGACCGAGAAGCGACTGAGAATCTGCGGCGCATCATCGGCTTTGAGCGCGTGGTGGCGAAGTTCATCGAGCTGCGCTACGAGCGCCTCCTGTACCTGTTCAACGTCGGGAGCGCCGTGCGCGTGGGCGAGCGGCAATATCCGCGCCTATACAACATGCTGCGCGAGGCGTGCGCCATCCTCGATGTGCCGCAACCGGCTCTGTACATCACGCGCAATCCTGTGGCGAACGCCTTCACCTTCGGTCACAACAAGCCTTACATCATGCTCTTCAGCGGGCTGGTGGACTTTTTGAGCGACGATGAAGTCCTCGCCGTGATCGGGCATGAGCTGGGTCACATCAAGTGCGGTCACGTGCTGTACAACACGATGGCGGCGCTGATTCGGGACGTGATCGCGCTGGTCAGCCAATTCACGCTGGGCGTGGGACGTCTGGTGGGCGCCAGCATCGAGGCGGGCTTGATGGAATGGCGACGGCGCTCGGAGCTGAGCGCGGATCGGGCGGCGCTGCTGGTCGTGCAAGAGCCGCGCGTGGTGCTTTCGCTCTTGGCGAAGCTGGCGGGCGGCAGCAGCCGTCTGCTGGATGAGCTGGACGTGGATTCCTTCGTGGCGCAAGCGCGCGCCTATCAGGAGGGCGGCGAGGGCGATAACCTCGATAATTTCTACCGCGTCTTGGCGGATTTCAGTCAGGGCAATCATCCCTTCGCCGTCGAGCGGGCGCGCCTGCTGGATGAATGGGCGCGCAGCGATGAGTACGCCGCCATCTTGCGCGGCGAATACGCGCAGACGGTCAAACAGGTCAAAATTAAGGTCAACTAGGCACACATCAGGAGAGTTGAGCCGTTGGGCAAAGCGCTGATCGCTCTTGAGGATGGCGGTCTGTACGAGGGGGAGGGCTTCGGCGCCGAGGGCGCTCAGGTGGGCGAGGTGGTCTTCAACACCTCGATGAGCGGTTACCAAGAGCTGCTGACCGATCCCTCCTACCATCGCCAGATCGTGGTCTGCACTGTGCCGCACGTCGGTAACGTGGGCATCAACGACGAAGATGCTGAGTCGGGGCGCGTGTGGGTGGCGGGCTTCGCTGTGCGCGCCCTCAGCCCGATAGTCAGCAATTGGCGCGCCACGCGGACTCTGGACGAGTACCTGCGCGAGCAGGGCGTGATCGGCATCAGCGGGGTGGAGACGCGCTCGCTGGTGCGCCGTCTGCGCACGCACGGGGTGATGCGCGGCGTGATCGCGCACGGCGACGCCGCCGAAGACGGCGAGGCGCTCATCGCGCAGGCGCGGGCGTGGCAAGGCATGGCGAATCTAGACTTGACGGACGAGGTCACTTGCAGCGCGCCTTACGTCTGGGAGGAGTCGGTCGATCCGCAGTGGTACGTCGGCATGGCGCCGCCGCCGAGCGTGCCGCGCGGTCACATCGTGGCGTACGACTTCGGCATCAAGCACAATCAGCTGCGCTTGTTCACAGCGCGAGGCTTCCGAGTCACGGTCGTGCCATCGCGCACGCCCGCTGAGGAGGTGCTGGCTCTGCAGCCCGACGGAGTCTTCCTCTCGAACGGACCGGGCGATCCCGCCGCCGTGACTTACGCCATTGAGAACACGCGCGCCTTGCTTGGGCGCGTGCCGATCTTCGGCATCTGCTTGGGGCATCAGATTCTGGCGCTGGCGCTGGGCGGCAGCACGCACAAGATGCTCTTCGGGCATCGTGGCGGCAACCAACCGACCGCCGATCCTGACGGCGCGGTGAGCATCACCGTGCACAATCACGGTTTTGCGGTCAGCGCGGGCAGCCTGCCGGAGGACGTCGAAGTGACGCGCGTGAATCTGAACGATGGCTGCATCGAAGGCTTGCGCTGCGCGCGCCTGCGCGCCTTCAGCGTGCAATATCATCCTGAGGCGGCGCCCGGTCCACACGACGCCCTCGATCTGTTCGATGAGTTCGCCGCGTTGATCAGCCGCACCTCCTAGCTATGTATCCCTATGCCCGATCCTGCCCGCCCTGATCTGCGCATCCTCGCCCTCGCCGACTCAGGCTTGCTGCCTGAGGTGGTGCAGAAGCCCTTTGACGATTGGCGCGTGCTGAGCGCGCGCGATGCGGTCAGCCAAGCGGTGCGCAAGCGCCTGAAGCCCGACTCCGACCCGATGCTGGTCTTCATGGTGGAGCGTCTTGAGGCAGCCGACGATGATCGCGGCATCTTCGAGGGTATTTACGCGCTGGCAGAGGTGGTGGATTTACATCGCGCGCGCACTGGGCTGCACAGCGAGTATCTGGTGCTAGTCATGGCGGGACGGCTGAATCCGTACGGCTTGCTGGCGCTGACCAGCGACTTCGATTACGTGCCTGCGAGCGCTATTGAGGCGGCGCGCAAACTCTGGGAGTTAGCGGAGGCGCACGGCGTGAATGTGCGGGCGCTCTTGGCGGTGTGGGCTGAATCGGGCGACGATCTGCTCTTCGAGCGCCTGCAAGCCTATTACGAGACGCCGCCACCCTAGATCGGGGTGGGCGTCTCGGTCGGCGTGGCGCTCGGCACGGTCGGGCTGGGAGTGGGCGTCTCGGTCGGCGTGGGCGTCAGGGTCGGCGGGCGCGTGAAGGTGGGCGTGGGCGTGCGCGACGGCACGCGCGTGATGGTCGGGCGGGGCGTCAAGGTCGGGCGGCGCGTGTTGGCGGGGCGCGGCGTGACGGTCGGCTCTGCAGTCCACGTCGGCGGCAAGGTCAGCGTTGGGCGAGGGGTCGGACTCGGCACGGTGGGGCGCGGCGTGCGCGTGAAGGTGGGCGTCGGCGTGGCGGAGGGCGGCGTGAGCGCTGGCACGACGACCGAGCCTGCCAAGAAAATGACGATGAAGGCGGCAGCGCCCACCAAGACGACGATCAGCGCCGTCTGGATGCCCTGCCACAAGCCCGACGGCACTTTGAGAGCGGGCAGCTTGACTTTCACCTCGCTCAGTCTGACCTGTGAGAGGTCGAGTCGGGGCGGCGGTGGCGGCAAGGGCGCGCCTGTAAGCTGTTCGAGGGCGGCGCGCGCCTTGGCGTTGCGCGGATTGATCGCCAAGACGCGCTCCAGCGCTTGAACGCGCTCGGCTTGGCTGGGCGCGGCGGCTGCCAGCCACAGCCAGACGGCTTCTTGCTCAGGATGGGTGCGGCTCAGTTGCTGGAGGATCGGGTAGGCTTGCTCGGGCGCGCCCGCTTGGATGAGGCGAATTGCCTCGTTGAGCGCTTTCAGGAAGTCATCAGTCGCCAAGCCGCACCTCGATCTACGCCCTCAGCTGAGGACTTCATCCTCGTAGCGGGTCACTTCGCCCAGACGCTTCAAGGTCAGCTCAGGCAGTCCCTCGTAGGCGGCGGCGAGACGCTCGTCGATCTGCTTGTTCAGCTTCTCGAAGAGCGAGTTGCCCTGATGATCGCAATCGACGATCAGCGGACCGAAGTTCTCGATCTCCAATATCCACATCGCCTGCGCCAGACCGAGTTCCTCGCGCCAAACGACTTGGCGCACGTCCCGAATTGCCTGCCCGTACATGGCGCCCAAGCCGTAGCCCATCAGGAGCAGATACGTGGCGCCGTTCGGCACGAAGTGCGCCTTGTAAATCTCGGAGGATAGCCCACTCTTGCCGATGACGCACTTGACGCCGAACTCGCCCAACAAGCGCGGCATCCACTTGGCGAAGCGGAAAGAGGCGGTGCCGGTCGTGGCGCTGATGCGATAGGCGCCGGGATCGCTGCCATCGGGCGAGGGCGGGCGAATTTCCTCAACCGCCGGCGAGGAATGAAAATTGACGTTGATCTGCGAGATATCCACGCCTTGCGGCAAGGGATGCCCTTCATCCAGCAGGCGGCGATAGAAGCCCTCGCGCCCGGTGAAGAGCGTGCCGCTCAGATAGACCACATCGCCCATCTCCAGCTTGGCGGTATCTTCAGGGCGAATGGGCGTGCGCAGGTCGTGGCGGCGCAGCTTCTCCAGCGCGCTGCTCATTCGTCTGACTCCTGCAGCGCGTTGGTCGTCGCCCAGTAGGTGACGACCGCCACGCCGATCAGCACAAATATCCCGACCACGATCCCAATGAAGAGGAAGACATCGAAGTCCATCGTCCGTTCCTTTCCCGCGCGGCGAGTCGGGCTGTACAACGGCTCGCCTTTTGTGATAGGATAAGCGTAGCGCACGGGCAGATTTAGCGCAAATTTGTGGCGCGCTGTGCGCAAAAATTTCATACCAAGGAGCGCTCATCATGGACGTTGAGAGAATTTTGCAGGCGCTCTGGGCAGAGCTGAAGCCCCTACTCGATCAGCTGGGGCAGACATTCGCGCCGATTTTCGGCACATTGGACGGCGTCTTATTTGGCAGATTGCTCTTGGCGCTGGCGCTGTGCGGCTTGATCGGCTTGGAGCGCTCGCGGCATGAGCGCGCCAGCGGCTTCCGCCCGCATATTTTGGTCGGCTTGGGCGCCTGCCTGATGACGATGGCGGGCGCCTACGCTTTCCCGCAAGTGGTCGGGCGCGACCCAATGCGCGTGGCGAGTTACGTCGTCTCTGGCATCGGCTTTTTGGGTGCAGGCGCTATTTTGCGGCACGGCGCCACCGTGCGTGGCTTGACGACCGCCGCCAGCATCTGGGGCGCGGCGGGCATCGGCATCACGACGGGCGTTGGTATGGGCGGGCTGGCAGCTTTTACGGCGCTGCTGATCCTGTTCACGCTGACCGTCCTAGAGCGCATTGAGACGCGGCTGCATCAGCGCGGCGCCACCAACACGCTCAGTTTGTACCTAGCGAACGATAACCGCGCCGTCGGCAAGGCACTGGATGCCCTGACGCGATTAGGCGTGCCGATTCGCCGTGCCGTGATGCAGCCCGCCAGCGGCGAGACGGCGGCGCTCTTGGTCGAGCTGAATCATCCGCTCGCCCTGACCGACGCGCCGCGCTTGATCGAGCAGTTGCTGACCGTCAAGTCTATCGTGCGCGTCGATATGACCAACTTGCACTTCAAGAGCGTCTACGAGTACGATCCGAGCTTTGTGCCAGAGCCAAGCGGGACGCCCGCCCTGCAAGCGCGCCTAGACGATCTGAATCGCGAGGCGACTGAGCGCGAGGACGAGCCCTAACGCCCGCGCAGGGCATCGCCCAGCGCCGCCGAGACGCGCGCCCAGTCGTCTAGGAACATCTTCAAGCCGATCTCGGTCATCGGATGATCCATCAAGCCTTTCAGCACACTGAAGGGCATGGTCACGATGTGCGAGCCCGCCAACAGGCACTCATAGACCTGCAGCGAGGTGCGGATGCTGGCAGCCACCACCTCCCGATCCCAGTTGTAGTTCCTGAAGATGGTGAGGCAGTCGCGCACCAGCTGCATCCCGTCATGCCCGATGGCATCCAGCCGATTGACGAAGGGCGAGACGTAATGCGCGCCCGCCGCCGCCGCCATATACGCCTGATTGGGCGAGAAAATCAGCGTGGCGTTGATGGTGGCGAAGTCCTTGACGATCTTCATCGCCTTCAAGCCCTCGATGATCGTCGGAATCTTGACCACCACATGCGGCGACCAGCGCGCGATCTCTTCCGCCTCGCGCACCATGCCCTGCCAATCCGTGCTGACCACCTCCACGCTGACTGGTCCTTGCACGATCTCGATGATCTCAAGGATGTGAGCGCGGAAGTCCGTGACCCCGGCGTTGGCGATATGGGTCGGATTGGTGGTCACGCCGCGCACCACGCCCCAAGAGACCGCCTCGCGGATTTCATCGAGGACGGCTGTATCTAACCAAACTTTCATAGAAAGCTAACCTTTCTGCTGCGCGGTCTTAAAACGGCTTGGCATAAACTGTGCCCAGAGCCGCGCGATGCACTCATTTTAGCGCACCTTTGGCAAATTGCACGGCAACCTTGCCAGTTTCTCAACTTGCCATCACAATAGAGCCAAATGCGATGAGATAGTTATATCTCTAACGTATACAAGGCTCTCGATTGCGGCTAAACTATTGATCGAGCGTGGAAAATAGATGCCTAAACGTGCATGACGCCGCGCATTTGGCACTCAGGAGTAGCAACCGTGCTGAAAGTTCTAGTTGTTGACGATGACCCCGCCATTCGCCTCGTGACGAAGCGGCTGCTGCGTCTGTTGAAGTGCGATGTGTATGAGGCAAAAGACGGCGTGGAGGGCGAGGCAATTGCCTTGGAGCTGCAGCCTGACTTAGTGCTGATGGATATTATGATGCCCAACCAAGATGGCTACGAGACCTGCATTCGGCTGCGCGCGGCGGGCTTCGACCGCCCGATCTTGATGTTCAGCGCGCTCCTGCGCGATAACGAACGCGCCTACGCCATGCAAATCGGCGCTAACGAATACCTGCAGAAGCCCATCACGCGCGAGATTCTCAGCCGCTACCTCAATTTCGATCAATACACCAGCACTAACGCCTCAGTCGGCTGAGTCAGCGGCGCTCAGGATTCTCACATTACGCATGGCGCCTTTTCAAGCCTATAATTTCCCTAAACAAAGCTTGCAAAAGGCTCAGCTTATGACTCGACTCACCTTCAGAGCGCTCGCAGCGATGCTGATCGCGCTCGCTGTGACCAGTCTACCCTTCGCAGCATTCGCCCAAGACGATGCCTTGCCCGTGGCGATCATTCAGGAGGATGAAGGCGGCGTGCAACGTCTGCACGGCGAAGTTGCCTATACCTCGCTGCGTTTCGCCCTCTTCTCGCCCGATCCGTACGTGATCATGTTCAATCTCTCGGAGTTCGTGCGCAACGGCGGCTTTGTGGCGGAGCGCACCAACGTCCCCAGCGACGCCCAAGTGCTCGGGCGCGTCACCAGCGATCCGAGCCGCTCGCCCTTCACTTATGAGCTGCTCCTGCCCAAAGCGCCGCCCGGCGTCCCGACGGCTTTTGGGACGGGCGAGGTGCGCGTCTACTTGATCGCGCTCATCTCAAACCTGTTCGGCGATCCGTTTTTGAGCCAGCGCGAGTATTTCGGCGCCTATCGCTCCGCCATCCTGACCACTGAGCGCCTGAAGAGCGGCAAGCTGCTGCTCTTCGCCGAAGACGGGCGCGGAGTCTTCCCCGCAGGGCGCGGCGCCGACGGCATCCTCTTCACCGACGACGATCCGCTGGTGCGCTTGCCCGATGGCTACACGCTGGTCGATATCGGCGAAGAGCCGTTCACTTTCAGCCGTCCGCGCCACGCCGCCGTCGATTTGCTGGAAGCGCCCTCCGCTGTGCAGGACGATCTCTCCGATCAAAGCTATCTGGATGCCTTTGAGAGCCTGATCGCGCTCTTGGAGCAGAAGTACGCCTTCAGCGAGTACTACCAGATCGACTACGAGCGCATTCGCGCCGAGTTGCGCCCGCGCGCGCAGCGCGTCGCCAACCGCGAGGCGTTCCTGCAGCTGCTCTACGACCTCGTGCGCTACTTCCCAGACGGGCACATCGGCATCAATAACGTCCCCGATAGCGCCATTCGCGCAGCGCTGGGCGGAGTCGGCATTTGGGCGCAGCTGCTGGACGATGGGCGGCTGATCGTCTACCGCCTGCCCGAAAATCTGCCCGCCGCGCGCTCCGGCTTGCAGGTCGGCGCCGAGATCATCGCCGTCAATGGCGTCCCCGCTGTAGAGGCGCTCGCCCAAGTGCAGCCCTTCAGCAACACGGGCATCGCCACGCCTTACAACCGCCTGATCCTGCAGCAGCGCGACCTCTTCCGCGGCGAGGTCGGCAAATCGATTGAGGTCACCTTCCGTAACCCCGATTCGAGCGCCGCCCAAACCGTCTCGCTGACCTTCGTGCAAGACGTAGACGGTCTGATCGACTTTCAGCCCTTCTACCGCGCCGAGTCGCCCGACCGCTGGCTGCCCATCGAGACGCGCCAAGTGGATGGCTACACCGTGTTGCAGTTTCACAGCTTCGCCGACGATCTGCCGCTGACTGTGCGCTTGTGGCGACGCGCTATCGAGCAGGCGCGCAAAGCGCCTAGCCGCGACGGCAAAGACGGCTTGATCATCGATCTGCGCGATAACAGCGGCGGCAGCGCCTACCTGACCCTCCTGACCGCCTCGACCTTCTTCGATGCGCCCCTAGAGGTCGGCAATAGCGCTGAGTACGATGACGAGGTGGGCGCCTTCACCACCAATCCGCGCGAGCGCAGCTTGCTCCTGCCGCCCGATGAAGACGAGCGCTATGACGGCAACGTGGTCGTGATTGTCAGTCCAGATTGCGCCAGCGCTTGCGAGTTCTTCAGCTACTACCTGACTCTGCAAGAGCGGGCGCAGATCGTTGGCTACTACGGCACGGCGGGGCTGGGCGGCTCGCGCTTTGAGGTCGTCTTGCCGGATAACATCCAGTTCGTCTACACGCGCGGGCGCGCCCTCGACGCCGACGGGCAGATTCACATCGAGGGCAAGGGCATTCAGCCGACCATCCGCGTGCCGATCACAGCTGAGACCGTGCTGAGCAAGCGCGATCCGCTTTTGGAGGCTGCCATCGCTTACTTGGACGCGCAACCTTTGCCCAGTGAGGAGCGCCGCATCACCACGCAAGGCGGGACTTTCCGCCTGAGCGTGCCGCGCAGCTGGCGCACCACCTCGTTGGGCGTCCGTTCGGGTGGCGGCGAGGCGCGCCTGAATCTGTACAGTTTCCGCAACGTCACGGTCAGCCGCCTGCTGGAGAGCCTGCAGCGCACAGCCAAGGACGGTCGGATCGACGAGCTAGAGACCGTGCGGCTGGGCGGCGTGGCGTGGACGTTCTATCGCTTCATCGCCGAGAGCGGCACGGAGACGCTCGCCGTCTCAGTGGTGGGCGATAGGCTGCGCGTGTTGGAGCTGGTCACGCCTGCGCAGCGCGCCGATTACTACACCAACGCCGTGCTACGCCCCGCCGCTGCGACTTTCCGCCTCGAATGAGCCGCGACTAGCCGCTGTGTTGAACGTACGCCGTCTCTTGGATGGCGAGATCGATGAACACGGCGGACGTCCAGCCGAAGATCGGGGCGGCTTTGGGCGGTCGCCCGCCGGTGAGCGGGTTGTAGTACTCGTAAATATCGCGGTTCTGCATGATCAGCTCAAGGGTGTTGCGGCGGAGCGCGTCGGCGAGTTCAGGGCGCCCGACCCGATTGAGCGCCTCGATGAACAGGTAATTGATATTCGCCCAGACCGGTCCGCGCCACATCTGATCTGGATCGAACTTCGGGTCGTTCAGGGCGACCGTCGCCAGCGCCCACTTATCCCAAAACGCTCGCGGATCGGTCAGGTGGGCGATCAGGCGCGCATTGATGCGCTCAGGTAGGCTGCCCGTCCATAGCGGCAGGAGCTGAAAAGGCGTGAAGACCTCCACTGGCTTGCCCTGATAGAGCGCGTTGAAGTAGCCGCGCCGCTCATCCCAGAGCGTCTCAAGCATTCGGGCGGTGTGCTGCTGCACTTGCTCGCGGTAGCGCGCCGCCTCAGCCGTCAAGCCCAGCAGCGCCGCGATCCGCGCGAGGCTCTCCGCCTGGATGACGATGTAAGTGTTCAGATCGGGCGAGACGACGGGCATCCCCTCGTCCCAGAGCGGGCTATCGTCCAGACCGCTGGAGAAGGGATGTTGATAGTGGCATAAGCCGCTCTCGCTCAGATTATCGCGCAGCCACCAGTCGTGCCAGCGTGTGATCGGCTCGTAGACCTCGCTCAGGAAGTCGAGACGCCCGCATTTTTCAAAGACTTTCAAGACCGCCCACGCTGTGAGGGGCGGCTTGGTCACGTCGGCGTCGACCGGGCGCGTCAGGCGGGTGACCAGACCCTCGTCGTGGATGGCGTCGGGCAACATGCCATCGTCGCGCTGATGATCGAGCACGATGCGGATTTGATCTTCGGCGAGGCGCGTATCGATGTGCCGATAAGCGAGGGCGTGAAAGTACTGATCCCACTGCCAGACGCCGATGTAGTGAATCTTAGACGGCACGAGCGCCTCGCGCGTGAAGTAGTAGCGCGTGTTGAGCAGACCGGCGCGCATGATCCACCAAGCGTGAGCGTACTGCCACTCGTATTCAGGCAGGACGGGCGGGGCGGCATCGAACCACGCCTGCCACGCCGCGTGCGAGGCAGCGATTGCCTCGTCGGGAGGCGGCAAGGCGCGATTGTAGCCCAGCCGCGGCGTGATGTTGAGTAGCAGGGCATCGCCCTCGCGCGCGCGCAAGCGCAGCTGGACGCGGAAGCGGTCGCCGGTCAGCGCGAAGAGCTGATTCTCGACCATTTGGGCGTTAGTGGTATAGGCGATGTTGCGCTTGCCGTGCAGCGTGCCGCCGCGCCGATCTGTAGCGCCGCGCGTGGCGTGCGCCTCGAAGCTCAAGCCGTAGTCGCCCTCAGGCAAGCGCAGCAGCACCGCCTCAGGCTCAACGAACGTCCACAGAAAGTTGCCCAGCGGCGTGCAGAGCGTCACGCAGTGCGGATACGAGTCGACTTCGAAGGGTTGTGGCGCGCCCTCGGCGTTCAAAATGGTCAGCTGATCGAGGATGGGCGGGCGTTGGCGGTAATGCCCGACCTCGCCCTGCCAGCGCTCCCAGCGCTCGGCGAGGCGAATGGCGACGCGGTTGCCCTCGCGGAAGATCAACAGGCGCGAGCCGCGGTCGGTGAAGGGGATCGCGCTCAAATCAATGCGGTTGTGGAGTAACTCAAAGGCGTCCATTGTGTGTTTCTTTCGGCACATCGGTCTGATAGAGTATAACCGCGCTGCAGCTCTTTCGCTGCGCTGATCGCGCGCTCAATCTGGTATAATGCCTACAAAAGCGTTTTTGAAGGAGACTTTTGAGATGAGCGTTCAAACGCCTGAGGCGCGCCCGCTGAGCGAAGAAGCCGATTTTTTGCAGATCAAGAGCATCGATCACGTGCATTGGTGGGTTGGCAACGCCAAGCAAGCCATGTACTACTGGTGGAAAGCCTTCGGCTTCAGACCCGTAGCGTACAGCGGACTGGAGACGGGCAATCGGCGCTTCGCCTCCTACGTGCTGGAGAGCGGCACGATTCGATTTGTGGTCTCGGCGCCCTATCATCCGACCGATGAGATGGCGGCGCATCACCTCTTGCACGGCGACGGCGTCAAGGTGATTGCGCTGGGCGTGGACGACGTGGAGGCGGCTTTCCGCGCCACCACCGAGCGCGGCGCGCGCGCGGCGTGGTCGCCGCGCGAGGAATCCGACGGGCAGGGCGTCTACCGCACCGCCGCCATCCATACCTACGGCGAGGTGCTGCACGTCTTCGTGGATCGGCGCGATTATGGCGGCGTCTTCGCGCCCGGTTACCAGCCGCTCGCCCTAGAAGCCGATTCAGCGGGTCTGGCTGCCATCGATCACATCGTGGGCAACGTTGAACTGGGCAAGATGAACCACTGGGTGAACTTCTATCACAAGGTGATGGGCTTCCGCCTGCTGCAGGGCTTCACCGATGAGCAGATCAGCACTGAATACTCCGCGCTGATGTCCAAAGTGATGCAGAACGGCAACGGGCGCGTCAAGTTCCCGATCAACGAGCCCGCCGAAGGCAAGAAGAAGAGCCAGATCGAGGAATACCTTGAGTACTACATGACGCCCGGCGTGCAGCACATCGCCATGGCGACGGGCGACATCCTCCGCACGGTGCGAACGCTGCGCGAGCGCGGCGTGGAGTTCCTGCGCGTGCCGGATGCTTACTACGACGTCTTGCCGGAGCGCGTCGGGGCGATTGAGGAAGACCTCGCCCAGATCAGGGAGCTGGGCATCCTCGTGGATCGGGATGACGAAGGCTATTTGCTGCAGATTTTCTCGCGCCCGTTACAGGATCGTCCGACGGCGTTCATCGAGGTGATCGAGCGGCACGGCTCGCGCGGCTTCGGAGTCGGCAATTTCAAGGCGCTCTTCGAGGCGATTGAGCTGGAGCAGGCGCGGCGCGGCAATTTGTGAGCGCTCAGCGCGCCTTGCGAGCTATGAAAATGCCGTAGTGCCGCTCAAAAGCGATGTCGCCGCTGCCGTCGGCGTAAAAGGTCGGCTTGAGGAACGCGCGGACGGCTTGCGGCGCTTGATGCAGCAGCACGCGCAGGCGCAGCACCGTCTCGGCATCGTTATGGAGCAGGCGCGCCCACGCATACAGGTCGAGGCGCGCCGTGCTGATCTCGCTGTGTGTCACCTCTAGCCCCGCGGCGCTGAGCATGGCGCGCCAATCGGCGGGGGCGTGCTGCCAGACGTGACTCGGATCGCGCAGGCGCTCAAAGGCGTTCAGGTAGCGCGCCGCTTTGGGCTGCTCAGGCGCGATAGGCTCGAGGATGCCGAGTCTGCCGCCCGTTTTCAGAGCGCGAGCGCACTCGCTCAGCAAGCGCGGCACATCCTCAAGGCGATGAGCCACGTCGCAGAGAGCGATCACATCCAGACTGCCAGTCTGCAAGGGCAGATGGCTCGCTTCGGCGCAGATAGACGCCTCGCCGCGCGCCCACCTCAGCGCCATCTGCTCGCTCGCTGCTACCTCGAGCGCCACTTCGCCCGCTGAGAGCCCTAGAAGCGCGCTCAGACGCTCTTGAGAGCAGCCGTTGCACTCCGACCGACTCGGCACAGTGTTTTCTGAGCGCCTCCTGCGACGAAAAAGGCGGGATTGCTCCCGCCTGAGTTAAGATCGCTTGCTTGGCGCTTACTCGCGGTTGGCGAAGATGCGCAGCAAGAACAGGAACAGGTTGACGAAGTCCAAGAACAGATGGAAGGCGCCGATCAAGGCGAGGCGCTGGGCGCCGGTCTGATCGCCCGTCGCAGCAACTGCCCCGGCGTTGTTCTTGATCCACTGCGTATCGTAAGCCGTCATGCCGGCGAAGATCAGCACGCCCGCATAGCTGATGATCCACGTGATGGCGGGGCTGCGCAGGAAGATATTCACGATGCTGGCGATGATCAAGCCGATCAGCGCCATGAGCAGGATGCTGCCGAAGCGCGAGAGGTCGATCTTGGTGGTGTAGCCCAAGAAGCTCATCACGCCGAACATGCCCGCCGTGGCGATCAAAGCCGCCGTGATGTCGCTGATCTGGTAAGCCAGCAGGATACCGCCCAGCATATAGCCGAACAGCGCCGTGAACAGCAAGTAGAAGATCGTGCCGACCGTCAGGTTGGCGCGCATGATGATCGGCTGCAGGGCGAAGGCGAGGATGACATAGGCGATCAGCGCGCCAATCGAAAGGACTGGGTTCAACAGCGGCGAAGTGGTGATAGCGAGCTCTAGCTGCGCGATTTGCGCTGCGGTCGGCTCGCCCGAAAGCACTGCGTTCAGCGGCTCGCGGACGGGCGCGCCCAGAATGAAAGCGATGCCGAACGCCACCAGCAAGCCCGCCATCAACCACAAGTAGACTTGGCGCATGATGTCGTTCATGCTCAAGCCAATTGGGAAGGGACGGCTTTCAACGCCTGCATTTGAGAAAAAGCCCATACGAACCTCCGTTTTGTCTCGGTTTTGTCGTCGCTAAGTCGCGCTTAGTTGTGTTCCGCGTTCGATCAAGCTTGATTATAGTCTAGATCGCTCTCAGAAACAACTGGTCTAACGTAAGAAACACGCAAAATCGGGGGAGGTTGTGCCGCTGCACAGCCGCGCGCGTTCAAGGCGCTCAACAGAACGTTCAAATTTGAACATTCTTGAGGTGTGGGAAAAGGGCAGGTCACGACCTGCCCTAGTGAAGGCTACTTATCGTTCAGCGCGGCAACGCCCGGCAAGACGCGCCCCTCCAGCAGCTCTAGGCTGGCGCCGCCGCCCGTGCTGATGTGCGTCATGCGCTCAGCCAAGCCCGCGCGCTCGACCGCCGCCGCTGAGTCGCCGCCGCCAATGATGGTGATCACGCCGCGCGCGGTCAGCTCGGCGAGGATGTGGGCGATGGCGTTGGTGCCTTTGGCGAAGTTCGGCATCTCGAAGACGCCCATCGGTCCGTTCCAGACCACCGTGCGCGCCTCGCTGAGCAGCGCCTCGTAGTGATCGACGGTGTGCGGACCGATATCGAGGATTTGCCAGCCCTCTGGCACGTCTTGATCGGCGCGAATGGTCTGCGTGTTGGCATCATCCTTGAAGGCGTCTGCGATGACGAAGTCGGCGGGCAAGACGAGCTTCTCGCCGCCTTTGGCGAGCAGATCGCGCGCCATATCGAGGGCGTTTTCTTCCACAAGGGAGGCGCCCGTAGCGCGCCCCTGCGCCCGCAGGAAAGTATTCGCCATGCCGCCGCCGATCAGCACCTTATCCGCCTTCGCCAAGAGCGCCTCGATCACCTTGATCTTATCGCTGACCTTAGCGCCGCCCAGAATGGCGATCAACGGGCGCACGGGCGATTCCAGCGCGCCTGAGAGATAGTTCAGCTCTTTCTCCATCAGCAAGCCCGCCACAGCCGGCAGCAGCCGAGCGACCGCCTCGGTGCTGCTGTGGGCGCGATGCGCCGAGCCGAAGGCATCGTTGACGTAGATATCGCCGAATTTGGCGAACTGCGCGGCGAGTTCGGGGCTGTTTTGCGTCTCGCCGACGTAGAAGCGCGTGTTCTCCAGCAGCACCACGCTCCCGACGGGCAAGCTATCCGCCTGCGCCACCGCCTCATCGCTGAGCGGATCCTCGATGAAGGTGACGGGGCGGCTGAGGTGCGCCTCGAGGGCGGCAGCGACCGGACGCAGCGAGTATTTCGGGTCTGGCACGCCGTCTTTGGGTCTGCCCAAGTGAGACATCAAGACGAGCGTCTTGGGTTGCTGATCGAGGATGGCGCGCAGGGTCGGCAGCGCCGCAGTGATGCGCGTCTCATCGGTGATGACGCCATTTTCAATCGGTACGTTGAAGTCCACGCGCACCAGCACGCGCTTGCCGCTCAGATCGACGTCGCGGATCGTTTTCTTGTTCATAGGCAATGCTCCATGCTCAAAAACGGGCGGAACGTCCGTCCCGCCCGCGGAGGGTTGTGCGTTTAGAGTTTGCTGCCCATCAGCATCATCAGGTCCGCGCAGCGGACGGAATAGCCCCACTCGTTATCGTACCACGTCATGACCTTGACCATCGTCTCGCCCATGACCTGAGTCAGCTCGGCATCGATGATGCTGCTATAGGGGCTGCCTTTGTAGTCCATCGAGACCAGCGGCGCGTGCGAGACCGCCAAGATGCCCTTCATGCGCCCGTTGGCGGCTTCCTCGAAGGCGGCGATCAAGCCCTCGCGGGTGGCGGGGCGCTCGACTTCCGCCACGAAGTCCACCAGCGAGACGGTCGGCGTCGGGACGCGCAGCGCCATGCCGTCGAACTTGCCCTTCAGCTCCGGGATGACCAGCGCCACAGCCTTCGCGGCGCCCGTCGTGGTCGGGATGATGCTCAGGGCGGCGGCGCGAGCGCGGCGCAAGTCTTTATGGGGCAGATCGAGGATTTGCTGATCGTTGGTGTAGCTGTGGACGGTCGTCATCAAGGCGCGGCGGATGCCGTAGGTCTCGTGAACGACTTTCGCAGCCGGAGCGAGGCAGTTGGTAGTGCAAGAGGCGTTCGAGACGATGTGATGTTTCTCAGGATCGTACTTGTCCTCGTTGACGCCCAAGCAGATGGTGATGTCCTCGCCTTTGGCAGGCGCGCTGATGATGACTTTCTTAGCGCCGCCGTTGAGGTGCGCGCGCGCCTTATCCGCCTCGGT
Source organism: uncultured Anaerolineae bacterium (assembly GCA_938005675.1). Taxonomy (GTDB): domain Bacteria; phylum Chloroflexota; class Anaerolineae; order Aggregatilineales; family UBA2796; genus CP2-2F. The sequence goes on along the minus strand of CALKXH010000083.1, from coordinate 5,701 downwards.
GAAGCGCCCGGTGCTCTCCAGCACGATGCTCACGCCCAGATCGCCCCACGGGATGGCGGACGGGTCTTTTTCGGCGAAGGCTTTGATCTCGTCGCCATCGATGATCAGCGCGCCATCTTTGACCTCGACCGTGCCGCGATAGCTCCCGTAGTTGCTATCGTAGCGGAATAGGTGCGCCATCGTGTGCAAGTCGCCCAGATCGTTGAAGGCGACCACGTCAATCTCGTTCGGATATTTCTCGCGGATAGCCCGCACCACTTGCCGACCGATACGCCCAAACCCGTTGATGCCGACGCGAATTTTGCTCATGTGGGTTGTTTCCTCCATTCAGTCATGCACTCAAAGCGCCATGAGCATACCGCGTCGGGCGCGATCCAACAAGTGATATTTATCACAAAGTGGCGGGCTGAGTGTCAGGGGAGGTCAGTTGGGCGAGAAGGGCGCGGGATCGTCGCGCCAGCGCGGACCGTTCTCGATGATGTGCTTGAGGAAGAGCGCCTCGCGGCGGATGATCTGGTATTCGGCGCTGAGCATCTCAGGCAGAGAGGGTATCTCTAGAATGCGCTGTTTATCGGGCGGCGGCACGTTGAGGATGATGGCGGTCAGGTAGGCAAGCAGCTCAGGATCGTCGGGGAGGCGATCCATCTTGAATTCAACCTCGCCCAGCGCGGCGAAGATGTTCAAATAGCGTTTGACCAGCGGCGTCAGGCGGCTGACCAAGTTCGGGAGGCTGGCGTCGTGCTGCTGAGTGACGGGGAAATCCTCTACGATGCCGCTCAGATATGGCTGGTGATTGTGCGTGCTGAGGATGCGGAAGCGCGAGCGCCCAATGGTGGCGATGTTCATCTCGCCGTGCGCCAACGGCTTGACGTGCGTGATATCCGCCGTGGTGCCGACGCTGTAAATCGAGACGTTCGGGCTGACCTCCGAGCCTTGGCTGATCAGCACCACACCGAAAGGGCGCTGCTGGCGGATGCACTCGCCGATCATCAGCTTGTAGCGCGGCTCAAAAATGTGCAAATAGAGCGGCATGCCCGGAAACAAGACCGTGTTCAGTGGGAAAAGTGGCATTTCGCGCGTGTTGCTCACAGGCGGTTTTCCAATCACCTATAGATCGCCCGTCGCTCACCAACTTGTGCTGACGGCAAGCTTTGCCTTGTGAACAAGTTATCGCAAAACGTCCCTCACATGCCCAATACCGACTTCTGAGCGCGCCAAATCAGCCAAAAGCATAGCGCCGCATGCGCGCCCAGACCGATCCCATACAAAAATGCGCCGACGCCCAGCGGCGCGGGAATGCGCAGCGGCGCTAACGCCTCCAGCGCGCCGCGCAAGCCCAAAACTGCGCTCAGGACGCCGATCAGAGCGATGGGCAGGGCGAGCCACAGCCAAAGGCGACGCGCTCTGCCGCGCCCGCCCAGCCCGATGAGCGCGCTCACGCCGACCAGCCCGATCAAGCACAGCGCCGCCAGCTGTCGATAATTCGGATCAGCCGTCTCGCCGCGAAAGAAGGCGATGGGCGGGCGCAGACTGACCGCCAGCGCCAGAGCGATCCCGCCCAGCCCGATTCGCGCGCCTAGCCGCTCTGAGGCGGCGCTGCGCAGAGCGAACAGCCACGCAAGGCAGACCAGAGCCGCGCGCAAGGCGAATGGAGCGCTCATGGGCGGCTCGGCGTAGCGCACGGCAGGAATCAGCCCGACCCATTCCGCCAGATCGAAGGCGTTGGCGCTCAGCGCTGCCGCAGCATTGTTGATCCACGTGACGTAATAGCCGATCAGCGCGATGAAAAGCGCCGCGTTGAGCAACCGCGCGCTCATTGCGGCTCGCCCTGCTGCGCCTTGAGGATCGAGTCGGCGCGTTGACGGATCAGCTCGTCTTCCGCTTGTTGCTGCTGCGAGAAGCGCACCATGAACTCGCTGCGGCGTTGGCGCAATGCCAGCGGCGCGACGGCTTGCACATCCTGCACATCGGCTTGGAGGCGACCGTCGGCGGCGGCGTAAGCGCGGGCTGCCTCGAAGAGCGTGAACTCGGCGCGATGCGAGTCGATGTCCAGCTCGCGCACGAGCGCCAAGCCCAGATCGAGCGCCTGCTCGGTCAAAGTCACCTCTTTGAGCAGCAGGCGGGCGTTTTCGATCTCGGCGCGCGCCTCCGCCATCGCGCCCGCCCATTGGCGCACGAAGGCTTTGGGATTGGCGCGGTAGGCGCTGACGCGCCGATAGATTTCGAGGCGCTCCTCGCGCGCCATCAGGCCGCGCACCACCACGCGCAAGCCGAAGCGATCCATCAGCTGCGGGCGCAGATTGCCTTCCTCAGGGTTCATCGAGCCGATCAGCACGAAGCGCGAGCGATAGGTGCCGACCATCGCGCCGCGCCGTACGGTATAGCTGCCGACGGCGGCGGCGTCTAGGATCGCGTCCACGATGGCGTCGTCCAGCAGGTTGACCTCATCCACGTACAGGATGTTTTGATCGGCGCGCGCTAGGATGCCCCGCTCTAGGCGCACGCGCTGCTGTTGCAGGGCGATGCGCTCATTGATGCCGCCGACTACATCCTCAAGGCGGGCGTTGAGCGGCAATTCGATCATCTTGACGGCTGTCCAGCGCGTGATCGGCTCGCCGCGCTTGAGTTTCGCCGCGCAGTTCGGGCAGACCGCCGACTCGCCGCCGCGCTCGAAGTCTTCGGGCAAGCAGCCTTCCTCGCAGGCGCTGACCTCGACTTCGGGCAGCAGGTCGCTCAGGCTGCGCACGGCGGTGGTCTTGCCCGTGCCGCGCGGTCCGATCAGCAGCACGCCGCCCACGTTCGGGTTGATGACCGCCAACAGCAGCGCGATGCGCATCTCCGCCTGCCCGACCAGCGCCAAAAACGGGAAGGGCATGTGTTCTGCCAAGCCTAAGTCGATGCTGGCGGACTTGGCGAGGATGGCGGAGGTGCTGGAGGCGCTCAAGATGCGCAGCAGCGCCGAAGGCAAGTGACCTTCGGGCGCCCGATTCGGGTCGATGGTCGGCGGGAGATCGCTCACGGGCGGCTCAACGTCCATCGGGCTGTGGCTGCGCGGACTCGGCGGCGCGGCGGCGCTTGCGCTCGGCTTGGCGGGCGGCGCCGGCAGCGAGTTTGGCGCGCTCTTCGTCGGTGGTGGCGATCAGAGGCGGCACGCGCTTGGGACGCCCTGACTCATCCAGTGCGACGTAGACGAGGTAGGCTGTGTTGGTGTGTTTGCGCTCGCCGGTGATCGGATTCTCGGCGATCACCTCCACTTGAGCCTCCATCGAGGTGCTGCCCGCGTAGGTGAGTTCTGCCGAGACGGTCAGCACGGCGCCGATGCGGATCGGCTCGGTGAAGGTCATCGAGTCCATCGCCACAGTCACCACGACCGTGCGGGCGTGGCGCATGGCGGCGAGGGCGCCCGCCTCATCGACCAGCTTCATGATCTCGCCGCCATGCACATTGCCGAGCGCATTGGCGTGTTCAAGGCGCATGAACTGCACCAGCTGCACGCGCGACTCGGCGACGGTGCGCCCTGTCTCCATCGGATCGCTCATCCGCCAATATCCTTGCGGCGGTCGCTGACGCGCTTGAAGACGTCGGGGTCTTCTTCGAGCACGTCCACGATGTCGTAGGTGATATCGCCGTTTTGGGGCGGCAAGGGCGCGCGGGCGGGCAAATTGGCGGGGCGCACGCTCGGTTTGGGCGGTGGATTGGGATGCAAGGGGCGATCTTTAGCGGCGCGCTTGCGCAGGATGCGCCCGTCTTTCGAGAGATCGCCGATCCACTCGCCATCGCGCGTGTAGACGCTCGTGCCTTCGGTGAAGCCGATGTATTCGCCGCGCGTATCGAAGAGTCGCCCTTCGATCAGGGTGGCTTGCCAGTCGCCGCTGGTGGTGTAGATGAAAGTCGGTTTAGGCGGTTTTGCCGTCATAGGACAATACCTCTCAGATGAGTGCTGTGCCGCCCATTATAGCACAAAGACGCTTAAGACAGGGCAGTTTCGGTATCTTAGCGCAGAATGAAGCAGCCATTTTTTAGGGTGTCAAGCCGTGCGTTTTGTTGTACAATCGCATTGAGTAAGTGCATGAAAAGATTGCTCTAGAGGACGGCAAGTGCGTTAGTGATGGATCCAAACGTAACCTACCTGCTGCTTTTGTTGGGCTTGTGGGCGAGCGTCTTCGGGCTGTACGTGCCCGGCACGGGCGTTGTGGAGGCGCTGGCAGCCTTAGCCATGATCGGGGCGCTTTTGGCGTTAGCGGCAAACCCCGCCACCAACTGGCTGTTCGTGGTGCTGCTGGGCGTGGGAGTCCTAGGCTACATGCTCTTGCCGCTCTATCGGCGCGAGTGGGCGCGCTGGGCGTTATTGGGGTTAGTGTTGCAAGCGGTCGGCGGGCTGTTCCTATTCACGGATATGCTCGTCTCGCCCGTCTTAATCGCCCTCACAGCCGCCCTCTCGTTCGGCTTTTATCAGCTGGTGCTGCTGCCGTTTCATCGCAAGCAGCTCAGCCAACCAACCGTCGGAGAAGACGAGACGTTGGAAGGCTCACATGGCTACGTCGTCAAGCCGCTGGAGCCGGTCGGCACGGTCAACGTCAACAGCGAGCTGTGGACTGCCTATAGCAACGAGCCGCTGCCCAGCGGCACGTACGTAGAGGTCGTCTCTAAGGAGGGGTTGCGGCTCTTTGTGGTGCGGGCTAAGCCCAAGCATGTGCCGCCGATGGCAGCCGAGAGCGCAGACAAGCTGTCATCCGAGCCGCCGCTGAAAGCGCTGCGAAGAGAAGATGACTTGCTCTAGGTAGAGTTGCTCAGGAGGGAGCAGAAGATGAACCAAGTTTCCGTAATTGTCTTAGTGATTGTGTTCCTGGTGCTGCTGAGCGTCATCTTGCGCTCAGTGCGCGTGGTCGCGGAGTTCCGACGTTTGGTGATCCTCTCGTTGGGGCGCTTCGTGGGCGTGCGCGGACCGGGCATCGTCTTGGTGATGCCGTGGGAGAGCGCCACGATAGTCGACTTGCGCGAGCGTTTCCTAGAGATTCCGCGCCAGACCGCCATCACGAAGGACAACGCGCCGATCTCAATCGACTTCTTGGTCTACTATCGCGTGATCGACCCGAAGCGCTCCGTCCTAGTCGTCGATAACGTGGTCGCTGCCTCGCTGAACATCGCCACCACGACTCTGCGCGCCGTGATCGGCGACATCATGCTGGACGATGTGCTGGCGAAGCGCGAGGAGATCAACGATAAGCTGCGCGTCAAGCTGGATGAGATCACTGAGCGCTGGGGCTTGAAGATCACCAGCGTCGAAATCCGCGAGATCGAGCCGCCGCGCGACGTGCAAGAGGCGATGAACCGCCAAATGACCGCCGAGCGCACGCGCCGCGCCATGGTCACCCAAGCCAGCGGCGAGCGCGAGTCAGCCGTGACGGTGGCAGAAGGTCAGAAGCAAGCCGAGATTCTCAAGGCGGAAGGTCAGAAGCAGGCGGAGATTCTCAAGGCGCAGGGCGAGCGCGAGGCGCAGCTCTTGCGGGCGCAGGGCTTTGCGATGGCACTCAAGGCCATCTATGAGCAGGCGCGTAATGTTGACTCGAACACCATGGCGCTGCAGTACATGGAAGCCCTCAAAGCGCTCGGCGCCGGCGAGTCGACCAAGTTCGTCCTGCCTCTGGAGCTGATGACGCTCGCTCAGCAAGTTGTGGCGGGCATAACTAACAACGCTGCC
>CALKXH010000082.1 GCA_938005675.1 uncultured Anaerolineae bacterium | reverse complement strand
CTTGCGCATCGGTCATCCTCTCCTTAAAACGGATTACAAACCGAATCTTAGCGCGGTGACGCGCCTAAAAACCTTCACAGACATCTCAATTGCGTCACGAGTCCGTTAAAACAAGCTGAGAGCGTGCCCCGACTCGGCGCTCATGACTTTCTGTGCGCGAATTCACAATCGTCAAGGCGGCGGCAATGCGCTATACTGAGCGCCATCTGGCTGTAACGCCCTGAGCGTTAGGAGAAATGAGCTTTGAGCCGCAGCTATCAATCTTGGGGGAATTATCCGAAGGCGCGCCATCAGCGCGTGATCCCGATCCACTGGCGCGACGCCCCGCCCAACCTACAGCGCATCGAGGGCAGTCTGCTGGCGTACGGCTACGGACGCAGCTACGGCGATAGCTGCCTGAACGAGGGCGGCACGCTCCTAGATATCACGCCGCTCAATCGCTACATCGCCTTCGATGCCGAGCGCGGGCTGATCCGTTGCGAGGGCGGCGTGCTGTTCGCCGATCTGCTGCAGTACATCGTGCCGCGCGGCTGGTTCCTGCCCACCACGCCCGGCACCAAGTACGTCTCGGTCGGCGGCGCCATCGCCAACGACGTGCACGGCAAGAATCATCACGTGGCGGGCACCTTCGGCAGGCACGTCACGCGCTTCGAGCTGCTGCGCTCGGATGGCTCGCGCTTGATCTGCTCGCCGAGCGAGAACGCCGAGCTCTACCGCGCCACCATCGGCGGGCTGGGCTTGACGGGCGTGATTCTGTGGGCGGAATTCGCGTTGCGGCGCATCCCGGGTCCTTACATCGCGCAGGAGAAAATCCGCTTCGGCGATATCGACGAGTTCTTCGCCATCAGCGAAGCCTCCGATAAAGACTACGAGTACACGGTCGCTTGGGTGGATTGCGTCTCAGGCGGCAATAAGCTGGGACGCGGCATTTTCATTCGCGGCAACAACGCTTGGCACGCTCGCCTGCCCGATAAAAGCGCAACGCCCAAAACGCTGCTGACCGCGCCCTTCGATCTGCCCTCCTTTGCCTTGAATCTGCACACGGTGCGCGCCTTCAACGAGGTCTACTACCACGCCCTGCTGACCAAAGTCCAGCGCAAGATCGTCCCGTACGACCCGTTCTTCTACCCGCTCGATATGATCAACGAGTGGAATCGCTTCTATGGCAAGGCGGGCTTTTTGCAGTACCAATTCGTGGTGCCCTACGCCCGCGACCGCAGCGCCATCAAGGAGATTCTGCGCCAGATCAGTCAATCGGGCGTGGTCTCGTTCCTAGCCGTGCTGAAGGTCTTCGGGGAGGTCGAGTCGCCGGGCATGTTGTCCTTCCCGCGTCCGGGCGTGACGTTGGCGCTCGATTTTCCCTATCGCGGCGCGCCGACCTTGCGCCTGTTGGATCGGCTCGATCAGATCGTGCGCGAGTGCGGCGGGGCGCTCTACCCGGCGAAGGATGCGCGCATGTCGCCGCAGATGTTCGAGGCATCTTTCCCCAATTGGCGGGAGTTCAGCCGATACGTTGACCCCAAGTTTTCATCCAGCTTTTGGCGGCGCGTCACTGGGCAAGCCGTCAACGGCAAGTGAGGCATCCTGCGTATGAAAGTCCTGATTCTTGGCGCGACGTCCGCCATCGCTCACGAGGTCAGCCGTTGTTTCGCCGCCGATAACGCCGCTTTGTTCCTTGTGGGGCGCAGCGCCGAGAAATTGGCGGCTGCCGCCGACGATCTGCGCGTGCTGGGCGCCGCTAAAGTCGAGACCTACACCGCCGACCTAGCCGATCTGGGGACGCACGAGGCGCTGATCGAGGCGGCGAAAGCGGCGCTGGGCGGCATCGATGCGGCGCTGATCGCGCACGGCGTCTTAGGCGATCAAAAGACCGCTCAGCAGAGCGTGGCTGCCACTTTAGAGCTGTTCAACGTGAACGCGGTCAGCTACATTTCGCTGATCACGCTGCTCGCCAACCACTTCGAGGCGCAGCGGCAAGGCTGTTTGGCGGTGATCGGCTCGGTGGCGGGCGATCGCGGGCGCGCCAGCAACTACATCTACGGGGCGGCGAAGGGCGCCGTGGCGCTCTTCATGGGCGGCGTGCGCAACCGCTTGGCGAAGGTGGGCGTCTCCGTCCTGACCGTCAAGCCGGGCTTCGTCGAGACGCCCATGACCGCCCATCTGAAGAAGAACGCGCTCTTCGCCAAGCCCAGTCAGGTGGGCAAGCGCATTTACGCGGCGATGCTCAAAGGCGAGGACGTCGTCTATGTGCCGTCGTTCTGGATGCTGATCATGCTGATCATCCGCAACATCCCAGAGCGCATCTTCAAGAGGCTGAACCTGTGAGGACGCTGCGTTTGGGTCTGTTGAGCCTGCTGCTGGCGCTCGGGCTGGCTGTGAGCGCTTGCGCGCCGTGGCGGGCGCTGATCATCTTCGAAAATCGCTCGAACTGCGGCGGTCCGATAGCCATTCGTCTGACCAACGAGCGCACCGGCGAGGTCATCCGCGAGCGGGTGGCGGACGGTCAGGTGCTGGAGATCGAGGTGCGCCCCGACGATTATTACAGCTACATCGTGGACTTCACGGCGGCGGGTCGGCGGGCGGATGGCTACCGTTGTGTGGCGCTCAAGGAGGGGCGGGTTCGCATCCCGCAGGGCAGCGTGCCGTTGCGCGTGCCGCTCGAGTCGCAGCTGCAGATGCCCGCGCCGAGCCCCACAGCCGCGCCTTGAGAAAGCGCGCCGCACATCGGGCGATATGCGGCGCAGATCGCGCTCAGAGATTCCAATCGGTCAGGATGCGGGCGGTCTCGTCGCGGTGACCGCTCTCATCGCGGGCCATATCCTCCAGCTGAACCATCATGCCCACGTCGCCGAAGGCTTCTGCCTCGCGGGCGCGCTGGGCGTAGCGGCGGGCGGCGTCGCTCTCTGCCTCCAGCACGGCTTCGAGCATCTCGCGGTTGGTCTTCGCCGCTTTGACGGGGACTGGCACGCTGGTTGGCTCGCCGCCCAGCGCCACGATCTTGTTGGCGAGGTACTGAGCGTGCAGCTGCTCGTCCGGCACCTCGGCGAGGAAAAACTGCGCCAATTGCGGGCGGTAGGGTCCGTAGACTTTGGCGGCGTAGGTCAGGTATTGGATGATGGCGGAGAGTTCGTGGGCGAGGTCGTCGTTGAGGTGCTTGATCAGAGTCTCTTTGTCCATGTGCGGTAGCTCCAGTATGATAGGTTGAGCGCGTGGCTCATATGCGATGCCTCAGATTATAGCTTATCGCGCCGTTCCCAACCAAGCCAAAGGCGCTGAGCGGCTTTCAGCGCGGCGGCTTGCGCACAGTGGCGTAGAGGAACCAGAATTTTTGGGGCGGGTAGGCGGGCTGCACGTTCTCGCTCCAGCAAAACGCGCCGCGCTCGATGCAGCGGCTGATGGCGTTATCGAGCGCCGCGAGCCTGCCCTTCAGTTCGTCATCAAGCAGGGCGAGCTCTGAGGCAGCCTCGCGCAGATGCTCGACCATGACGCGCTTCTCCATTGCCGAGGGGTAGTTATCGGCGCAGGCGCGCAGATTCTCGGCGCAATCGTAAGCGAAGTGTTCCAACGCCCCGATGCGCGCGCGCAGCTCCTGCCCAACTTTGCCCTCATAGTGAACAGCCCACGCGCGCCTGACCTCATCAAACTTGTGCTGCGCCGTCTCAAGGGCGGCTCGCTGCGCCGCCGAGAGCTGATCGCGCAGGCTGTGCAGGCGCGCGAGGCGCATCAGCAAGCCGCCGACGGTCAGGCGGGGCAAGCTGGGATCGGGCAATCTGCCGTACAGCTCGCTCTCGTAGATGTAGGGCGTCAGATGCTCCGCCATCGCCGCCACCACGCGCACATCTTGCGCTAGATCGACGGCGAAAGTGCGCTTCTGCTCGCTCATCGGGCTACTTCTTGTAGGTCTTCAGGCGGGTGAAGCTCGGCTTGCCCTGCACCTCTTGCAGGCGCTTCTGACCCTCCTCGGTGCGCCACCACTCCACGATGAAAGTGCCGTTCTCATCTACATAGCTGAAGAGCGGCGGCATTTGCAGCATCTGCGAGAAGCCGTTGACGAGCGTCTTGTTCTCCTCGCTGGCGGTCAGGCGCAGATAGGTGTTGGGCAGCCATTCCATCGTCAAGGCGATGTCGTTCCACTTGCCCTCCATGCGGAAGGGCGGCTCGGCGCGGACGCAATCCATGTAGATGTTGTTGAAGCGCATCGCCCAGAGCGTGTGATTGACGCGCTCCTCGATGTAGTAAGGGCGATGCTCTGGCTCGCTGTAGAACCAGGTGCGCGAGTTGGTCGCCATGCGGAAGTCTTCTCCTGCTAGGTGTGCGGCAAAAAATCTGCTGCAAATATAGCCCACAATCGCCGATTTTGGTAGGCATGGAGCGCGCCCTGCTTCGGGCGGAAGCAGGGCGCGCTCGCTGAGCTAGAGACGGGGCGCCTCAGCGCGGGCGGCTGGTCAGCACGAGCGGCTCGTTGCGGATCGGGTCGCCGATTGCCAGCACGGTGTAGACCGTGTCGGCTTCGAGGCGCACCTTCGGCAACGAGACGAAGTAGAAGCCCGGACGGGCGTTATCGGTCACGTGGAAATCGTAGACCGCCGCGTTCAGGTTGAGCGCCGTGGCGTTGTACTTGCCGAACTCGACTTTTTGCAGCACGCGCGCGCCATTGACCAAGACATCCACGGCGCCGGTCGTCGGAGCGGCGTGGATGACGTACACGCGCGCCCTGCCCTGCAGCGGATTGCGGTCGATGGGGAAGACGCCCAGCTGGAAGTTGCTCGCCAGCTTGCCCAGCGCCACCACCTCCGCCGAGATGCCGCTTGGCACGTTCAGCTCGGTCTCGAAGACGGGCGCGCTATCGGCGGCGGCGCCGGCGGGGCGGATGGCGACCTTGCGCTTGCCGGCTGGCACATTCAGGAAGCCGCTCGCCTGCGCGAACGCCAAGTTCGCCACGGCGCGGGCGCCATCCACGTAGACGTCCACAGCGGGCGCGTCGGGCGAGGCGTGGATCACGCGGACGTTCGCCTCGTGCGTGCGCGGGAACGCCGTCAAGCGACCGTTGATCGGATCGCCGAAGGCGATCAGGGTGTAGACCGTGTTAGCCTCGTAAGTGGCGGGATCGCCGGTCAGCCCCGCGATGACCGGGCTGCGCGTGCCGGTACGGGTCAGGGCGATGTTGGTGATGCCGGGCTTGACATCGAGCGCCTCGCTCGTGAAGTCGCCGAAGGCGACGCCCTGCAGGGCAAGCTGACCGTTGACGAACACGTCGACGGCGCCGGCGGTGGGCGCGGCGTGCAGGGCGTGAATCTTTGCCATGCCGTAGGGGAAGCGGTTATCTAGCTTGTAGGTGTTGACGTCGAAGGCGGGCTCGCCGCCGAAGACGCCCAGCGCCACTGCCTCGACCCACTCATCCGTGCCGACGCTGATGGTCTTCTCGAAGATGGGCAGGTTGACCGACAGTTGACCAGCGGGGCGCAATTGCACCGTGTGCTGACCGGTCGGCAGTTTCACCACGTCGCTGGCTTTGCCCGCCTGCAAGTTGGCGATGGCTGGCACCGGCGAGTCGTCCAGGTAGACGTCCACAGCGGGCGCCTTGGCGACGTGAATGACGCGCACGGCGGCGGTCTTGCCTTCAGCCGCCTCCGAGACGGGCGCCGCCTTCAGGACGAGCGGCTTGTCCTTGATCGGATCGCCCAGCGCGATGATCGTGTAGACCGTATCGCCCTCGAACAGCCCATCGACCGGACCGGTCAGGCGCGTCACGACGGGATTGCTGCGACCGGCGGGCGTCACGGCGATATTGGTCACGCCGGGCGCGATCTCCAGCGGCGTGCGAGTGAAAGCGCCATAGGCGACGTTCTGCAGCACAACTTCGCCGTTGGCGCGCACATCCACAGCCGGCGCCTTGGGCGCGGCGTGCAGCAAGTACAGGCGCGCCTTGCCGTTGGTGGCGCTGCGGGCAACTGTATACGCGCCGAGCATGAATTCAGGCGAGCCGTTCAGCAAGCCCATCGCCACCACTTCGGTGGTGCGGTTGGCTGGCACGTTCAGGCTGGTCTCGAAGACGGGCGCGCTGTTGGCGGCAGCGCCAGCGGGACGAATCGCCACTGTGTAGTTGCCGGCGGGCAACTCGATCAAGTCGGTCGCCTTGCCGAAAGCCAGATTCTCGATGGCGCGGTTGCCGTTCAGGTAGATATCCACGCCGGGCGCATCGGCTGAGGCGTGCGTCACGCGCACGAAGCCCGTCGGCGCCGCGGGAGCGGGCGCCGCGCGCTGCGGCAACGCCTGCAAGATCAGCGGGGTGATGGCTTCCAGACGATTGGTCGCCAAAACGGTGTAGATGCGGTTGGCTACCAAGTCCAGCGTGGCGTCGATCACGGCGTTGGTCGTGCCAGTTGCCGTCACCTGAATCGGGATGCTGCCAGCGGGGACTTCCAGCGGCGAGCGCGTGTTCGCCTCGCCAAAGGCAAGACGGCGCAGCAGGACGGTATCGCCGCTGCGCACATCGACGGCGGGCGCGTCCGGCGAGGCGTGGATCACGTACACGCGCGCCTGCCCGCCCGTCTCAGCGAGGCTGATCGGATAGACGCCGATATTGAAAGCCTGCGCGCCGCTGCCGCCGACGATGCCCTGCGCCACCAGCTCGATCATCTGATTGGAGCGGATGCCGACGACTGCTTGGAAGACGGTCGTTTGCTTATCGCCCGTCGGGCGCACGCGCACCGTGTAGGTGCCCGACGCAATCGGCAAGATCGGGCTGGCAGAGCCGAAAGCCAAGTTGGCTACGATTGGGTTTGGCTCGTTGTTGAGGTAGATATCGACGTTGGGCGCGCCGGGCGAGGCGTGCGTGACGCGCACGAAGCCGCCTTGCTGCGCTTGTGCCGTTTGTGACCCAAGATCAACGCCCAGCAGGCTGAGCGCTACTGCGAGGGCGAGGAAAATGAAACGAAACTTTTTTACGTTCATAGGTTCTATATTCTCCAAGTGGCGTGCTTCGAAAAGCACTGCGCTTAACTTTTATAAAGAATATCTACTTTTAACCTTCATGCCAAGTATCGTGCGGCGCGCGAGCTGTTTTCGCTTTGTGATCCATCCCAAAGCGCGCCGCTTGCCAAAAACCGAGGCTGCCATTATACTCTTACCCATGCTGAAGCCATCTCGCGCTAGTTCAATCGTCAACGCCCTGAAGCCACACCGCCTCCTGAAGAAGGTGTGTATGTGTGCGCCTTGTAACAGCCCAGCTTCGGGGTAGGCGGCGCTTTAGGCGTTGAGGACGCTCATGGCAAATATGCATAGCCGACCCGAAGGGGGTCGGTTTTTTTGCTGATGCGCACCTGTAAGGAGGGTTGCTCACGTCACTTATGGATATCACGCTCACGCGCGGGCTGATCGCCCAAATCTTCGCCCATCTTGAGCGCGCCTACCCCAACGAAGGCGGCGGCTTCTTGTTGGGCAGGCAGCTCCCTGAAGGCGGCGTGCACCTTGAGCGCATCCGCCCCGTCGCTAACGTCGCCGCTCAGGCGGAGCAGCATCATCGCTACGCCATGACCCCCTCCGACTGGGCGCAGCTTGAAGACGAGGCAGATGCGCTCGGCTTGACCTTGCTGGGCTACTATCATTCCCATCCCGACTCGCCCGCCGTCCCCTCCGAGTACGACCGCCTGCACGCCCTGCCCAACTTTCATTACCTGATCGCCTCCGTGCGGGCGGCGAGGGCAGTCGAGCTGCGCGCTTGGCGCTTGGCGGCGGATCGCTCCGCCTTCAGCGAACTCTCCCTGACCGTTCTAGAGGACTCGTGAAACTGAGGAAAGTACAGACACCATGACCGATATTCTAGTCAGCACCGACTGGGCGATGGCGCACCTGAAAGACCCCGACAAGCGCTTCATTGAAGTGGATGTGGACACCACGCAATACGCGCTCGGTCACTTGGAGGGCGCCATCGCCTTCAATTGGCAGACTCAGCTGCAGGATCAAGTCACGCGCGACATCCTCAGCAAGGAACAGCTGGAGGCGCTCTTCAGCGAGGCGGGCATCACGCCTGAGATGACCCTCGTGCTGTACGGCGATAACAGCAATTGGTTCGCCGCGCACGCCTTTTGGCTGTTCAAGTACTACGGGCATCCCGATGTGCGCCTGATCGACGGCGGGCGCAGGAAATTGCTGGCAGAAGGGCGCTTGATGACGCGCGTCGTCCCGACCTACCCGCGCACTGACTACACCGTGCGCCACATCGACGAGTCGTTCCGCGCCGACCGCGAGTATATCCGCGCGCGGCTGCGCCAACCGAACTTCGCACTCGTGGATGTGCGCTCGCCCGCCGAGTTCACTGGTCAGATCATCTCGCCGCCCGGTCTGCCTGAGACGGCGCAGCGCGGCGGTCACATCCCCGGCGCCAAGAACGTGCCGTGGTCGGACATCGTGGCGGAGGACGGCACGTTCAAGTCCCCTGAGGAGATGCGCCGCATCTATGAGCCGCTGGGCATCACGCCCGATAAGGACGTGGTCGTCTACTGCCGCATCGGAGAGCGCTCGTCGCATACGTGGGTCGCCCTGAAGTACTTGCTGGGCTACCCAAACGTCCGCAACTACGATGGCTCATGGACGGAGTGGGGCAACCTGATCGGCGCCCCGATTGTCAAAGGTAAGGAGGAGTGAGACTCATGCCAACCATCAAAATTCCGACGCCCTTGCGCGCCTACACAGGCGGCAACGCCGAAGTCAGCGTGACGGGCGAGACCGTCGGCGCCGCCCTCGCCGATTTGGTCAGCCAATACCCCGAGCTGCGCCAGCACCTCTACAACGGCGAGGCGCTGCGCACCTTCGTCAACGTCTTCATCGGCGAGGAAGATATCCGCTACCGCGACGGGCTGGAGACGCCCATCGAGCCGACCGATACGCTGCGCATCATCCCAACCATCGCCGGGGGCGCCATCGAGCGAATCGCGCCGCAGAGCGTCGAACTCTCGCACGAGGAGATTCGCCGCTACAGCCGCCACCTGATCATGCCGGAAGTCGGCATTCAGGGGCAGCGCAAGCTCAAACAAGCCAGCGTCTTGCTGATCGGCACGGGCGGACTGGGCAGCCCGCTCGCCCTGTATCTGACCGCCGCCGGGATCGGGCGCCTCGGCTTAGTCGATTACGACGTGGTCGACGAGACCAACTTGCAGCGCCAAGTCATCCATCGCACCAGCGACGTCGGCAAGCCCAAGCTGGAGAGCGCCGCCGCCAAACTCTCGGACATGAACCCCTACATCGTGATCGAGAAGCACAACACGCCGCTGACCAGCGAGAACGCCCTTGAGATCATGCGCAACTACGACGTGATCATCGATGGCACCGATAACTTCCCCACGCGCTACCTCGTCAACGATGCCTGCGTGCTGCTGGGCAAGCCGAACGTCTACGGCAGCGTCTTCCGCTTCGAGGGGCAAGTCAGCGTCTTTTACGCCAAAGAGGGTCCGTGCTACCGCTGCCTGTTCCCCGAGCCGCCGCCGCCCGGCTTGGTGCCCAGCTGCGCCGAAGGCGGCGTGTTGGGCATCCTGCCCGGCACCATCGGCACGCTGCAAGCGACCGAGGCGATCAAGCTGATCTTAGGCATCGGGCAGCCGCTGATCGGGCGCATGTTGCTCTACGACGCGCTCAGCATGACTTTCGATACCATCCGCGTGCGCAAGAATCCGAATTGCCCCGTCTGCAGCGCGCAGCCCAGCATCACCGCGCTGATCGACTACGAAGCGTTCTGCGGCGTCCCCGCCCACGACCGCAGCGACTACAAAGAGAAGAACGCTCAGCACAAGGTGCGCAGCATCAACGTCCACGACCTGAAAGCGCGGCTCGAGGCGGGCGCGCCCGTCGTGATCTTAGACGTGCGCGAGCCGCATGAGTGGGAGATCAGCGCCATCGAGGGCTCGCTGCGCATTCCGAAGGGGCAAGTGGTGGCGCGCGCCGCCGAAATTCCGCGCGACGTGGAGGTGGTGGTGCAGTGCAAGAGCGGCATCCGCAGCCGCGACGCCATCCTGATGCTCCAAGAGCTGGGCTTCACCAACTTGGTGAACCTAGTGGGCGGCATTAACGCGTGGGCGCGCGAGATCGACCCGTCTCTGCCGATCTACTAGCCGTGCCGAAGCGACGACGCCCGCGCTGGTTGGCGCTCGCCACGTTGCTGACGGGCGTCGTCGCCTTCGTCTGGCTGATGACGGAAGAGAACAGCCTGTGGAGCGTCCTGAGCTTGGGCGGGGCGGGCGCGGCGCTCGGCGCGCTGCACGCGCAGTACGCCGACGCGCTCTGGAGGCGCTTCCGACGCGGGCTGCGCGCCGCCCTGATCGGCGGGTTCATCGGCGGCGGGACGATCCTCGCGGCGGTCGGCTTGATGTTCCTCAAGACAGCGACTCACGCCCACCTGGTGGGCGATTACTCGCTGGAGCAGATGCTGGGCATGGCGGCGCGCTTGCCCGTCTGGGTAGCCGCCGGCATCCTGCTGGGGACGGCGATCAGTCTGTTTGAGTCTCGGTAGTGCGGCGGCGGCGTCTGGGCGCGCCCTCGGAGGGCTGTGGGGCGCGCTGGGCGATGGTCTTCTCGATCTCGGCTTTCCAACGGTTCGCCTCAGCCCGACGGCTATCCGCCGTGTGGAAGCCGTTCAGGGCGACCTCGATGGCTTGGAGCGCCTCCATCAGGTTATCGAGCAGGTAGTGCGTCACAGCGAGGTAAAACCAGACTTCGGGCTTGGCGTCGGGATGGCGGCTCGCCTGCAGAAAGTGCTGGTGGGCGGCTTCGTACTCGTTTTGCTTGTAGCGCAGCACGCCCAGCGCAAAGTGCGCCAGCCACAGGCGCTTGTTCAGCTTGAGGGCGTAGAGCAAGTCCGCCTCCGCCTCGGCGAATTTGCCGCTCTCGACGTAGAAGAGCCCGCGCGTGGCGTAGTACTCGGCGTAGCGCCGATCATAGTAGATCGCCTCCGAGAGATCGAGGATGGCGTTCTCCAGATCGCGGTTGCGGTACGCCAACAAGCCGCGATGATAGTAGGCTTCGGCGGTGGCGTGCGTCAGACCCAGCCGTCGCGCGCGCTCTAGACGTGGATTGCTCATGAGGGCGCCTCCGCGCTGATGGGCAGGCGAAAACAGAAGCGCGCGCCGCCCTCAGCGGGCGACTCAAGCCACAGCGCGCCGCCGTAGCCCTCCACGGCGAGCTTGGCGAAGGTCAAGCCCAGCCCCGTGCCGCGCTTGCCGCGCAGCGGCGAGCGCGGCACACGATAGAATTTCTTGAAGATGTGCGCCTGATGTTCTTCGGGCACGCCCGCGCCGTCGTCGGCGATGCAGACGCGGATCGCCTCGCCCTCGCAGCGCGCCGTCACGCAGATCGAGCCGCCTTGCGGCACGTGGCGCAAGGCGTTCTCCAGCAGCGTGAGGCACAGGCGCGTGAGCGTATCTTCATCGGCGCAGGTGGCAGGCAGATCGGGCGGCAAGTCGGCGCGGTAGTGCGCCTGCGACTCGCTCAACAGCCCGCTCAGGGCGCTGAGGGCTTGCTCAAGGGCGGGCGCGAGCTGCGCCTTGCCGGTGGGCGGCTTTTTCAGCCCGTTCGCCATCAAGGTGACCTCCTGCAGCCGCTCGACGTTGCGCAGTTGGGCTTGGGCGCTGTTGAGGATGATATCGAGCAGCTGTGGGATGGCGCTCAGCTCTTGGGCTGCCAGCAACTCTTTGGCGATTTGAGCGGCATTGATGATGCGCGCCAACGGCGAGGCGAGGTCGTGGGCAAGGACGCCGATCTCCTCTTCGAAGGCTTGGCGGGCTTGCTCGATCTGGGCGCGTTCAGCGTCAAGGTCAGGCATGGGCATCTCCGAGCGTCTCGATGGACTGATCGCTGAGAAGTGGAGCCGCCGCCAAACGTTTCACCGACGGCTCGGCGGGCATGAGCGGCAGGCTCATCTCAAGGCTCACGCCCTCTGAAGCGGGCGAGAGCTGAAGATCAGCGCCGTGCGCCCGCAGGATCAGGCGGCTGAGGATCGCCTGCGAGTGGTTGCGCTGCCTCAAGAGCGCGCTCAGCGGCGCTTGCAGCGGCGCGAGCGCCGCCCGATCCGCGCCTTGGCGCTCATCCTGCAGCCTGAGCTGGAAGCGCGCCGAGTCGCCTTCGTATTCGGCGAGGAAGTGCAGCTCGCCTGCAGCGGGGTTGGCGTGGTTCAGCAGCTCGATCAGGCTGATGAGCGCGTGCGTGAACAAGCGTCTATCCAGCACGATGCGCGGCAAATCGGGCGGGACGTGGTTGCGCAAGCGCAGATGCGCCATATCCGTCTGATTGCCGACCGCCTCACAGACTTGCTCGATCACGCTGTAGAGGGTGAGCCTATCCGTGGCGAGCCGCACGACGCCATCGCGCATGGCATCTAAGAGCAGATCGATCACGCTCAGCAGGCGCTCGCTGTAGCGCAGCGCGAAGATGCTCAGCTCAGTCAGCTCGAGGCGCCTGCCCGCCGCTAGGTGCGCTTGCATGGTCGGCAAATGGGTCAACAAATCAGCGATGGGCAGGTGAATGTCCGAGAGCAGCAGGTGCAGCAAATCCTTCAAAAGCTGACTGTTTTCGGATTCAGGCATTGCGTTATTTTAGGGCTGGTCGTCCGACCAGACGGGCAGCGTGAACCAGAAAGCAGCGCCGCCCTCGGGCGCATCCGCCACCCAGATGCGCCCGCCGTGCTGCTCGACCATCCACTTGCAGAAAGGCAGCCCCAAGCCGTAGCCCGCAGCCGACTCAGCCGTCTGCGGAGCGCGAAAGAAGTACTCAAAGATGCGCTCGCGCAAGTCAGGCGGCACGCCCGCGCCCGAATCGAGGACGCCGATCTGCAAGAAGGCGCGCCCCGCCTCGAAAAGCGGTTCGGGCAAAGCGGTGATCTGCACGCGGCTGTTGGGCGCATAGCGCATGGCGTTCTCCACGAGATTCCACAGCAGGCGCAAGACTTGCCCCTCATCGGCGCGCACGGGCGGCAACTCGCTGGGCAGGGCGTTGATGAGCTGCACGTTTTGAAGCTGCGCCGCGCCCTGCAGGCTGCTCAGAACGCGCTCAGTCAGCGCGTAGAGCGAGCAGGGATGCAAGACGGGCGATTGGATGCTTCGGCTGTTGAGGGGCATCGCCTCCAGCATTTTGAGCAGATCGTCGCCGCTATCGCTGATGATGCGCATGACCATCGAGAGCTGCTCGTCATAGCCTGAGGTCAGCATATCGTGCAGCGTGTACAGACCGCTGATCAGGCGGCAGAGCGGCTTGCGCAGGTCGTGGGCGAACAGAACCAACCAACGTCTGCTCTCCGCATCGGCGGATATCGATAAATCACTCACGCCGTGTCACCTTCCGTTAAGAGCCTTGCTGTGCAGCCAGCGAGAGTGTGAAGTGAAAGATCGCGCCGCCTTCCGCACCATTTTCAACCCATATTTTGCCGCCATGCGCCTCAATTGACAAGCGGCAGAAAGTCAAGCCTAGCCCGCTGCCACGATGCCCGCGCACCGCCGACTTGGACAGTTGAACGAATTTCTCGAAGATGCGCGTCTGCTGCTCTGGTGGCACGCCCTTGCCCGTATCGGCGACTCTGACGCAAACGACCCGCTCGGCGGGGTTCAGGTGCGCGCTCAGGCGCACGCGCCCGCCGCTGGGCGTGTGGCGCAGGGCGTTATCCAGCAGATTGAACAGCACGCGCTTGATCTGCTCGCGGTCGGCGTAGATGGGCGGCAGAGACGGCGCGATGGCGTTGACGAGGTCAACTTGGGCGTCCTGAGCGGCGCGCTCGAAGGTCTTACAGACCTCGCTCGCCAGCTCGCAGAGCGGGAAGCGGGTCAGATTCATCGGCATTCGGCGCGTCTCGAGGCGGGCGATATCCAGCAGGGAGTCGATCAACTTGAGCTGATCGTGGGCGCTGCCGAGCGCCACGCCGACGACACTCTCCAAGTCGGCGTACTCCTGCGCGCTGATCAACTCCTGGGCAAGGCGCAGGCTGCTGATCAGGTTGGCGACGGGCGCGCGCAGGTCGTGGACGATCATGTTGGCGACTTCTTGCTGGAATTCCTTGAGCGCCTCTTCCTGCGTGATGTCGCGCAGCACGATCAGGCGGCTGACTGGCTGATTCGCCGCATCCAAGACGGGGATGGTCGTCTCTTCGATGTCGCGCGCGCTGTCGTCTAGGTTCAAGCGGTAGCGGCGACGGATCGGCTCGCGGGGCAGCTCGCCCTCGAGGGCGGCGGCGAAGGGCAGCTCGCTGCGCCGTATGGATTGCCCTTGCAGGCTGTTGAGCGGCATGTTCAGCAGCCCCTCAGCAGCCCGATTCGCCAACAGCAGCACGCCATCGTGGCTGATCAGCAGCATCCCTTCGCGCACGGCATCGAAGACGGTCTGCATTTGATCGCGACGGGCGCGCGCCTCCTCAAAGAGGCGGATGTTCTCAAGGGCAATCGCCGCTTGGAGGGCGATCAGCTCCAGCGCGTGGACGCGGTTATCGCCCAGATCAGTCGGGTCGTCGAGGCTGATGATGAACTCGCCGAAGTACTGCCCGCCGCGCTGAATGGGCAGGCGGATGGTCTGGTGGGCTTGCGGATCGAGGTAGGCTGCGGCTGGATGCCTCGTCTCCGACGCCTGCAGCGGGCTTGGCGGGCTATCGCACAGCAGCAGATGCACATCCCCGTTGTGGACGGTCTTCAGGACGGCATCGACCAGCAAGTTCAGCGTGCTGCTGAGCGAGCCCGACGCCAAGATTTCCAGCGAGAGCGCGCGCAAGCGCTGCAAAGTGTTGATTTGGTACTCCAGCCGTTGGAAGAGCTGCGTCGTGCCGAGCGCGATGGCGGCGTGCTCAGCGAGGTTGGTCAGGAAGCGCTCGTGGGCGGCGTTGAAGGCTGCCAGACGGCGGCTCTCCAAGTTCAAGACGCCCACGCGTTGCCCTTTGTAGATGATCGGCACGCACAGCTCAGAGCGCATGGGCGGATCGGCGGGCTGACGGTAATTGGGGACGAGGCGCGTGTCATCAAGGCGGGCGGGGCTGCCCGTGCGCAGCACCTGCCCGATGACGCCATCGAAAGCGTGCCGAGACATCACGACCTGCACGCCTTCGCGCGCTACGAAGCGCTCTAGGCGCACGCGATGATCGATGTCGTGAGTGGGCAGCAGCAGCACGCTGACCAAATCGGCGTCGGTGCGCTCAAGGGCGGCGCGCATGACCTCGTTGATGATCGTCTCAAGGTTGAGGGCGCCGGAAATCTTGCGCGAGATGCTCTCGATGGCGCTCAGCTCATCGATGCGCGCTTCGAGGGCGCTATCGACCTGCTGGTACGCCTGCGCGTTCAGGAATGCCAGCATCGCCTGATTGACGAGCGCCTCCGCCAGCTGCTGCGCGCGCGCCGAGAGAAAGGTCGGCTGGCTGTGGAAAATAGCGACCGCGCCGAAGGCTTGCGCCTCGTTCACCATCGGGATGACGAGCGCCTGCGCATAGCCGAGCCGCTCTAGGGCGGCGGAGTCTTCGGCGGAGCGCGGCAGCAAGCAACTTTGCCGACTGCTCAGCGCCTCGGCGAAGCCGCCCGTCAAGGCGAGGCGCGCGGCGATGGGCGCGGCATCGCTGCTGCGGCTGGCGATTGACTCTAGCGCGCCGTCCGCTGCGAGGCGCAGCACGGCGAAGGTCGCGGGCGTGAAGAGACGCTCTAGATTATCGAAGAGTCGCTCGGCGATGTGCGGCAAGTCCAGCGAGGTGGCGAAAGTGCGCGAGGCATCCACCAGCTGCGCCAGCTCTTGAGCGCGCCGCGCGATATCGGCGTGGTGGTGCGCGTTAGAGAGCGAGACCGCCAACTGATTGGCGAAGGCGGTCAGCAAACCGAGATCGCTTGGATCGAAGCGCGGCGGCGCCTCATAATGGGCGACCGCCACGCCAATCGGTTGCCTCTCGGCGCGCAGCGGCAACGCCAGCAAGCTCTGGCAGCCCGCCCAAGCTGCGTAGCTGCGCCAAACGTCCTCAGCGGGCAACTTGGCGACGTCCTCGATCAGGATCGGCGCGCTCTGGCTCAGCGCGGCGTGCAAGCTCGCCTCGCACGCCGCCGAGAAGTGGCTCAAAGATTCGGCGAGCAGCTCGGCGTTGTAACGCAAGCTGAAAGTCTGGCTTTCGGAGTCGAGCAGGAAGATCGCCACGCTGCGGGCGTCCCAAACGGCTCGCAGCACGTAGCTCGCCGATCCCAGCAGCGCCTCCCGATCAAAGTTGCTGATCATCCGCGCGGAGACGTCGTTGAGCAGGGCGAGCTTGTTGGCAACGCTCAGCGAATTCTGGTACAGGCGGATGTTGTGCAGAGCGGCGGCGGCTTGGGCGGCGACGATCTCCAGCACAGCCTGATCGTCCTGATCGTAGGCGTCGGGATCGCTCGGGCTCTGCACGGCGATCACGCCCAAGACCGCGTTCTCGGCGATCAGCGGCACGCCCAAGTAGCAACGGCTGGGCTGTTCACAGCGCTCGATGCCGAGTTTGCGCAACTGAGCGTCGGTCTCTTCAAGGTTGCCGCGCAAGAGCAACGGTTTGCCCGTTTTGACGATGTAGCCGCTGATGCCTCGCAAGGGCGAGCGTTGGCAAACACGCCGCTCGCCCTCACGGATGGAGAGTGGGAAGTTGATTTGTTCAGTTTGCGGATCGTAGAGCGCCACATAGAAGATCGAGGCGTCCATCAGGCGGCTGACTTGGGCGTAGAGATTCTCGACCAGATCGTCGACCGTCAAGTGGTGCGAGAGGGTCTGCCCGATGGTGTTGAGCGTCGCTAGGGCGTCGACGCGGCGCAACAGAGCCGAATAATCGCGCTCAGCGTTGCGGGCGATCAACGCCGCGATCAAAAGTAAGATAGCTGCATCAAAATTGTTCAGCCAGTCGCCGCTGACGTAGAGGATCGCCACCAGCAGCGCCAGAAAGTGCGCCAGCCCCTGAAAGATCGCAAAACGCAGCTTGCGCACATCGAAGCGCCGCCGCTCGGCGGGCGTGCTGAGGGCGCAGGCGAGCGCAAAGTTCGAAAAAAGCGCCACCGCCGTATAGACGATCAAGGCAGCCATGCTCTCGGTGAAGCGCGTCGGCTCAAGGGCTGAGAGGGGCAGCGCGCCGCCCAGATCGAAGTACGCGCCTGCCGCAAGCGTCAGCGCCAAGCTCAGCAAGCCGATCTTCAGCGCCGCCAGCGCTAGGGACTTCGGCAGATTATCGGCGATCCGACGGGCTTGCCGCCACCCTACCAGCAGCTCGTAGCCGATGTGTCCTAAGCTGAGCGCCATCAGCGCGCTCGGCAAGCCCAGACTGAAGAAAGCGGCAAGCACGGCGATGCCCTCGATGCCAGCGCGCAGTTGCCCGAAGATCGGGAAGCTCAGCGCCGCCAGCACGAGGTACATCAGAGCGAAATACAGCACGTCGCCGGGCGTGAATGAAGTCGCGCGCTCGTTCGCTGTGCTTGCCGAGAGAATTCCTGTGCCGACACCGACGACAGCAGCGGTAATGAGCGCAATCCACAACGCGCTTTTGAGGGGATACCTGCTCAACATCCAACCTGCACAGCGACCAGCTTGCCTAGATATACGTTTTATTTTTCACAATGGATTTTTACGTTGTTTACGTTGTTAATATACGTCGTTTTGGGATTTAGGCAAGATTCCTATCCCAGACGCGCGCGTTTAAAAAGTCTAATGCGCTGAAATGCTTTTCCTACGCGCTAGACGTTGTAGGTGATGGCTAAGGGCTTGCCGAAGGCGCTCCGAAAGATATCGGTGTGCAGCTGCGCCGACCAAACCGCCACGGAGATATCTTGGTCGCTGATGGGCGTGAGGAGGTAGCCGTCCTCGTGCGGCTCAAGGCGTACGTCGCTCACGGCGCCGTCGCGGCTGCGGTCGAGCTGCTCGGCGAGGCGCAGGAGGGCGGTCATGCGCAGCAGGCGCGCCTCGTCGCCCGCTTGCAGCACCGCTGAGATCGGCGCCGTGCTGGGCGTCCCTTTGCGGTGATACTTGGCGGCGAGGGCGATCAGAGCCAGCTCGCGGTGGGTGAAGCCGGGCAAGCCGCTGTTGAGGATCAGGTAGTAGCTGTGGCGATGATGATCGTTGTAATCGATGTTCATGCCGATATCGTGCAGCAGGCACGCCGCCCAGAGCAGTTCGCGCTCCGCCGCGCTGAAGCGCTCCGAGTCGCCCTCTAGCGCGGCGAGCTGATCGAACATGCTCAGCGAGAGGTGCGCCACGTGGCGGGCGTGACGCTCCTGAAAGTGATAGAGGTGCGCCACGTTGATCACGCTCGCCTCGCGCACGTTCTTGAACATCGGCGGCGCGCTTGGATCGGCGTTCCCGTTGAAAAAACGCTCGTAGAAGACGCCCTCGCGCAGCCCCTGACTGCACACGAGGAGCGTCTCGGCTTCGGCGTGGCGCAGACATTCCTCGATCACGATGGCGGCGGCGAGGGCGATATCGGCGCGGTCGGGCTTCATGCCGTTCACGCGCAGGCGCTCAGCGAGGCTCATGCCCTCCAGCTGCTTGGCGATCTTGCGCACGTCGTTGGCGGCGAGCTCGTAGCCGTGCAGCTCATCGAGCGGATAGTTGCCCTGCTTTTGAGCGATGCGCGCCAAATTGCGCAGCGAGCCGCCCTGCCCTACCAGTTGCTCGCTGCCCTTGAGCTTGAACCAAGTCAGCGGCGCTAGTTGTTCCCGAATGTGCTTGCGCAGGCGCGCGACCTGCTCTTTGGTCGGCGGGATGCTCGGCAGCCAGTCTTCGGTGGTGCGCACCGCGCCGAGCGTCAGAGAGACCGACTCGCGCGGCAGACGGTCTTGCACGCGCGTGATCTCGAGGCTGCCGCCGCCCAGATCGACCACGAAGCCATCGCGCAGGGTGGTGCTGTTGACGGCTGCCAGATAGCCGTAATACGCCTCTTCCTCGCCGCTGAGCAGCCGCACGCTGATGCCCGTCTCGCGCTGGACGCGGCTGAGGAATTCGGTGCGGTTGGCTGCCTCGCGCACGGCGCTGGTCGCCACGGCGGCGATGTCATCGATGCCGCAGGCGCGGCAAAAGGCGGCGTACAGGCGCATCACCTCGACGGCGTGCGCCATCGCCTCGCGGCTGAGCTTGCCCGTGGCGCCTAAGCCCTGCACAAGGCGCACCGACTCGCGCACTTCGTCGGTCAGCTGGAAGTGATAGCCGCGCAGGTAGGTCATCACGACGAGGCGGAAACTATTCGAGCCAACGTCGATGATCGCCGTGCGCTGCAGGTCGGTCTGCGCGCTGAGTTGGCGTTCGATGAGCGGTTTGAGCATGTGGTAATTCGCTTTCGGAGTCATGGATTCACAGCGCGCAGCGCCTCCTTAAGGTGATCGCGGAGCAGGGCGATCAGGGCGGCGTGCGCGCCTTCGGCACGGTCAGGGACGAGGATGACATCGTGGTGGAAGCCGCCGGCGGCGCGCTCAAGCAGCCACAGATCGGCGCCGATCCACGGGATGTTGAGCGGATCGTCCAGCTTATCGAAGCCGAGTTGGCGCGCGCCCTTGACGAACGCCTGATAGCGCTCAGGCGGGATGCTATGCGTGAGGGTGAGCGGTTTCTCGGTGGCGCGCCGATAGACGGTCGTCATGTGGGCGGAGTCCTGCCCGCGAAACTTGAGCCACGTGGCGATCTGATCGGGCGCGCGCCCGTCGTGATGATGCACGGTCAGCCGCCAGCCCTCCACGATGTTGGCGGCGCGCACGACCGTCTCCAGCTCGGCGACCTCAAGGCGCATGGCGATCAGGCGCAAGGGCGCGGATTGAGGGCGCATGGCGGAGCTGGGCATGGCTACACCGTCAAGACGATCTTGCCGAAGACGTCGCCTTTGGCGAGGCGCTCTTGCGCCTGAGCCGCCTCCGCCAGCGGGTAGCGCGCGCTGATGAGCGGCTGCAGCTTGCCCGCGAAGACGAGGCGCATGGCTTGCAGGAAATCGGCGTGCGGCGCCATCGTGCTGCCGATCAGGCTGATGTGTTTGGCGAACAGGTAGCGCATATCGATGTTGGCGGCGTAGCCGCTGGTGTTGCCGACGATCAGAATCCTGCCGCCGCGCCGCACCGCCCGAATGCTGCTGTTGATGGTCGCCATGCCGACGTTATCGACCACCACATCCACGCCGCGCCGCTCGGTCAGCCGAAAGACCGCGCGCGCCCAGTCCTCAGCGCTGCGGTCGATGCAGAAATCGGCGCCTTGCGCCCGCGCTTGCGCGGCTTTTTCGGCGTCGCTGGCGACCACGTAGACCGTCGCGCCCGCCAATTTGGCGATCTGGATGCTGGCGGAGTTCACCCCGCCGCCGGCGCCGACGATCAGCACGCTCTCGCCCGCTCGCAAGCCGCCGCGACGGATCAGGCTGTGCCACGCCGTCAGGTAGACCAGCGCCGCCGCCGCCGCTTGCTCGTACGTAACGTGATCGGGCAGCCTGAGGGCGTTGCGGGCGGGCACGACCACGTACTCGGCGTAGGTGCCGTGCATATCCTCGCCCAGGATGCCGAAGTGCGGACACAGATTATCCTGACCGCTCAGGCACCACTCGCACTGCCCGCAGCTGATGCTCGGATTCAGCACGACTCGGTCGCCGAGCGCCAAGCCCGTCACGCCCTCGCCCAGCGCCTCGATCTCGCCGGCAGCGTCCGCGCCGAGGATGTGCGGCAGGGGCAGCTTGATGCCCTCCCAGCCCTCGCGCACCCACAAGTCCAGCCGATTCAGGGCGGCGGCGCGCACGCGCACGCGCACCTCGCCCGCTTTGGGCTGCGGCGCGGGAAAATCCTCGACGTAGCGCAGATTCTCGACGCCGCCGTGTTTCTCTAAAATGACCGCGCGCATCGGGGTCACTTGGAGGGCTTGACGCTCTTGATCTTGAAGACCAAGATGCCCGAAGGCGTCTCGACCGAGACTTTCTCGCCGGCTTTGCGCCCCAGCAAGGCGCGCCCAAGCGGACTCTCATTCGAGATTTTGCCCTCGCGCGGGTTCGCCTCCGCCGCGCCCACGATCACGAACGTCTCAGGCGCCTCGCCCTCCTCTTGGACGGTCACTTCCGAGCCGAGATTGACGATCTTCGCCGATTTCTTATCGATATCGCTGATGATGACGGCGTTGCGCAACAAGTTTTCGAGGTAGTTGATGCGCCCCTCTAGGAACGCCTGCTGCTCTTTAGCGTCTTGATAGTCGGCGTTCTCGGAGAGGTCGCCCTGCGCGATTGCCTCTTTGAGCTTGGCGGCGAGTTCAGGGCGCTTGACCGTCTTCAATTCTTCCAGCTCGCGCCGCAACTCCGCCGCGCCTTCTTCAGTCAAGTATTTGACGTCGGTCATAGACAAAAAGCCTCGCTTAGGTCTGCCACAGGCTGCTGGGCAGGTGGGTTATTGAGCGCCGATTAAGAAAGAACTGCACCAATTGGGCGCGTGCAGCTCACGGGCAGATTATACCCTATTCCAAGCGGGCGCGTATAACAAAATTTGGATCGGGGCGCGTTGAAAGGCACAAAAAGCGCGGCGCGTCACAGCGGGTGGCGCGCCGCGCGAGCTTTTCAGCGGTCAGTTGGCGGGCGTGGCGGCGGGTTCGGGCTGATACTCGCCGATGACTTCAAGGGCGGCATCCACCAGCGAGGTATCCACCAGCGCGGGCACGTCCAGCAGCTCGGCGTACTCCAGCAAGCCGCGGCTCTTGAAGTAGCGCTGGACTTCCTCCAGATCGGCGATCGGGATCACGCCATTGGGATCGTAGTATTGGCGGTTCATACGAATCACGACCGGCGCAGGCACGTTGGTGTACTTCTCGATGATCGCGGCGAGCGACTCGTCAATTTCGCCCTGCAGGTCGCGGGCGGCGCGCAGATAGGCGCGCATGAACGCCTCCGCCACCGGACGGCGCTCCTTCAGCATGGTCTCGCCCATGAAGACGTAGGTGACCGTGATGCCGTCGATGAAATCGTCGGAGAGGAAGGCGAGCAAGCCTTGATCGCGCCCCAGCGTCGCCAACGGCTCGGTGATGACGGCGGCATCGATGGCTTCGGCGTCGAGGGCGGCTGCCATCTGCGGGAAGGGCATCGAGACGATGGTGACTTCATCCATGCTGACGCCCTCGCGCCGCAGCGCCGAGTAGACCCAGTACTCCACCGCCGAGCCGACGTTATTGATGGCGATCTTCTTGCCGCGCAGGTCGGCAGCGCTCTTGATCTCATCGGTGCGCTTGGCGGAGATGACCAGCGGCGTGGCGAGCGGCGGGCGCTCGGTGTGCAACGGCGCTACGATCTTGACGGGGAAGCCCAGCGCGATGGCGTTCCACAGCGTGGCGCCGGCGCCGGTCGCCGCCACATCGAGGTTGCCGGCGGCGAGCTGAACAATCGAGTCGCCGCCGCCTGCGGGCAAGGGCACCAGCTCGATCTCGATGCCCTCATCGGCGAAGTAGCCGCGCTCGATGCCGACGAAGAAGGTGGCATAAGTGATGACGGGCAAGTAGCCCAGCGTGATTTTCTCGCCCTGCGCCTGGGCGGGCGCTTGAGCGACCATCAGGAGCAGCGCAAGGGCTGCCAACAGCAAGGTGAAACGACGCATCAGACACTCCTTTTGAACTAGTAAGCGGGCGTAGCTGCAGGTTTGGGCGTGTACTCGCCCAGCACTGCGATAGCTTTCTCGACAAGCGAGGTATCCACGAACGGCGCCAGATCAATCGGCTGGGTGTACTCCAGCACGTTGCGCTCAAGGAAGTAGCGCTGCAACTCTTCGAGGTCTGCCAGCGGGATCGTCCCGTTCGGGTCGTAGTAGGGGCGGTTGGCGCGCAAGACCACGTCGGCGGGCACGTTGGTGTATTTCTCGATGATGGCAGCCGTCTCTTCGTTCAGCCAACCGTCGTCGTCGAGGTCGCGCAGGGCGCGCAGATAGGCGCGCACGAAGCCCTCAGCCACCTCAGGGCGCTCGTTGAGCAGCGGCAAGCCCATGTACAGATACGTGACCGTGATGCCATCCACGAAATCGTCGGCGAGGACTGCGACCGTGCCTTGATCTTTCTGCAGCGTGGCGAACGGCTCGCCCAAGATCGCCGCATCAATCGCGCCGCTCTCAAGGGCGAGCGGCACATCGCGGAAAGCGACCGCCGTCAAGGTGATATCCTGCATGGTCAAGCCCGCCTTGCTCAGCGCGAGGTAGACCCAGTACTCCGTCGCCGCGCCGACCGCGTTGATCGAGACGGTCTTGCCTTTCAGGTCAGCCACGCGCTTGATCTCATCGGCGCGCTTGGCGGAGATGACCAACGGGCTGGCGATGGGCGGGCGCTCGGTGTGCATGGGCGCCACAATGCGGAACTCCAAGCCCAAGCTCGCCGCGTTCAGCAAGCCGGCGCCCACCCCGCCGACCGCCGCATCGAAGTTGCCGGCTGCCAGCTGCACGACCGAATCCGAGCCGCCCTGCAGCGGAGTCAGCTCCACGGCGATGTTCTCGGCGGCGAAGTAGCCGCGCTCAAGGGCGATGTACAGCGGCGCGTAGATCATGACCGGCACATAGCCAATGCGCACCGTCCGATTCTCTTGCGCGGCGAGCGTCCCTAGCGCGCCCAAGCTCAGCGCCCCGATCAGCGCGAGCGCCATCAGACGCATCCAAGTTTTCATAAACTCTCCTTTGTGCGGATAACTCCTTACCGACTCTCAGATCGTTCAAAACGTTCAAAACGATCTGAAAGAGATTGTACCTTGCTTCACAAGCAAATGCAAGAGGTCGAAAGGAGAGAGGCTGCTCAGCGCACTGAGCAGCCTGAGAAGGGGAGAATCGCTCAGTTGGTGGCGAAGAAGCGCTTGACGCGCTCGGAGTTGATGTAAAGCAGCACGAAGGCGTTGGAGGCGATGTTGATCAGCGCGCCGAAGCCGAAGCCGTAGCTGGTGATGCTCAGCACGCTCAGGACGATGCCGAGCAGCGCCAAGACGATCACGAACGCGCGCGCCCAATCCTTGCCGCTGTAGAGCGAAAAGCCGAGCACTAGGCTCAGCACGCCCTGAAACAAGCCCAACACGCCGCCTGCTAGCAAGCCCGGCGCAAAACAGATGATCACCACGCCGAAAATGGTCGTCAACAAGCTCCAGAGCGTTGTCGCTAAGCCCCAGAGGATGTAGTAGGCGCTCAGAATGGTGATGCCGAACGGGCGACTCTCGCGGATCATTTGCAATCTCTCCTTATGCGAAGCTGTTCAGTCTCCTATACGCAGCGTAGCCCGAAAAGTTACTCCGACGTACTGAGTGTGTCAAGCGGCTCAAGGCGCAGCCAATCCACCAGCACGCCCAAAGTCCGCCCTAGCGCCTCATCTTGCCCGTCCAGATCGCAGGCGAGCGCCAACTCAAGGTAGCCATCCTCAAAGAGCGGCTCGGCGGGCAGCTCAAAGACGTATTCGCTCAGACTCTCAGGCGCGACGGCGACCGAGCCTACCGCCACGCCGTTGGCGAACAGGCTCAGCTGGCGGACTCGCCCGAAAGCCTGCGCCGAGAGCCTGACTCGATAGGCGCGCCGCTCGGGGAGGCGCAGGTACAGCCGCGCCGCCGCCTCAGCGCCCGTCCAGCGCGCCGTGATGCCCGCGATGGTCTCAGGGTAGTGCCAGCCGCGCCCGATGAAGCGCACGTCATCGGCAGCGCCCAGATCGATCACGCCGTCGGGCGGGATGCGTTGCGGACAGCCGTCCCAGTCGGGATGCGCCGCCGTGCGGTAGCCGACGACATCGCCCTCGATCCACATCGGGCAGAGCAGATCGCGCACGTCGCGGTTGAAGAAGGCGAATAGCTCGGTCAGCGTGACGCTCTCGCGCCCGATCAGGTCTCGATGCACGACGAAATAGCCAATCGGATAGCCGAAGATGCGCTCTTGCATCTGCCTGCGCACGAATTCGGCATCCAGCGGGACGCGCCCGCCCAGCCAACTCAGCATCGGATCGTCGGTGTGGATGTAGTAGAAATGCTCGACGGGCGCCCGCGAGATGAAGCCGTTGATCATGCGCTTGTGATGAAAGATGCCGTACCATTGCAGCTGCACGGCGCGCGGATCGCCCAAGATCACCTCACCCGTGGCAACGCCCGTCGGCACCTCCACCAAGACGAGCGAGTCGTAGGGCGCGCCGCGCTCCGCCCCGATCTGCTCGTACAAAGCGTAGGCGGGCGGCACGGGCGTCAATGGCGCCGTCTCCCACAGGCGCACCGCCCACGCATTGGCGAGGAACGCCGCCACCATCACGGCGAGCTGCGCGCCGCGCCTGCCCCTCAAGGGCGGCGTGAAGACCTTGCCCGCGAAAAGCGCCATCGCTATCACGAAAATCGGGGCGAGCCGCCATGGCATCCCGAACATACCGCCCGTCAGGGCGTGCAGCAGCCGATAGGGCGTCGGCAGGCTCAAGTCGCCGATTTGCAGCGTGCCGCCCAGCGCGATCAGGAAAGGCGGCACGCCCACCCAGAACCAGAACCAACGCCCATCCTGTTTGTGGCGCAGCTGAGGCACACACAGCGCCGCGCCGAGCGCGATCAACGCGCACAGCGTCACGAAGGCGCCCAGCGAGGGCGTATCCCACTGCCACCACGTCTCCGCCATGCTGAATAGGCGCGCCGCCACGCCCGGTCGCGCGGCTGCCTCGCCCGGCGCCAACGTGCCGCGAAACTGCAGCGCGTGCGGCAAATAGCCGAACTGCCACAACAGCCCCGCCCCGATCATCACGCTCAGCGCGCCCGCCCCGATCAATCCGAGCAGCTGGCTCGGCGCGCGGCGCGCCCGCCACACGCTCAGCCCGCCGTACGGGGCGAGCACGAACACCGCGAAGATCGAGAATTGATGGTCGCTCATCGCCAAGCCGTACAGCGCGACACCTTGTATGGCTGCCCAGAAAACCGCCCGCAAGGGACGGCGCGCCTGCACTGCGCCCGCCGTCTGACTCCACAGCAGCAAGTGCAGCGGCAGCCAGAACCAGTTCATCAAATTGAGGTGTGTGTTATAGTACCAGTAGCGCGCAATGGGAAAAGTCTGCAAGGCGATGCCGCCCAGCAGCGCCAAGACGGGCAAGATGCCCTCCCGCCGCAGCCACACGAACAACACATACCCATTCAGCGTGCAGGCGAGGAAGATGATGACGTTGAAGGCGCTCAGCGTGCCGATCAGCGGCTCCAAAAGCGCCCAGAGCGGATACCAGAAAGCGGTGTAAGCGTGATAACCCTGATTGGTCAGCGCGGGATAGAACACGAAGTCGTGCAGGTAGATGGGGATGCCCGTCCGAAGGGCGTGGCGCAGGAACCAGAAGTTCCAATGGTAGTTGAAGTAATCGAAGCCCGCCACATGCGTCCCGTTGGCGAAGATCAAGGCGTGCAAGACGATGAAAGCCAGCGCGCCATAGCAGCCGAGCGCCAATAGATGCAATCGGGCGCGCGCAGGGAAGGTCATCATGCGAATTCTGTCGAGCGTCTTTCGGTCATGTCTTTGAATGGGTAAACTATGCCACAAAAGAACGAGCCGTCAACTGCCCTTTTCGCCGCCCTAGAGCCGCGCCTGCGCAACCTGCTGCCCGCCGATCTCTACGCCCTCGCGTGGATCGATCCCGCGCCCGCCACCCTAGAGCGCGTCTTTGAGCATCTGCGCACCTTGCAGAGCATCCTCTACGATTACATGCCGCGCCAAGTGGCGGAGAGCCTCCCGCAGCCGGGCGAAGTCCGCCATGCGTGGCAGGAAGGCACGCTGATGTTCACCGACCTCGCCGGCTTCACGCCCCTGATGGAGGCAAACGCCGCCTTCGGACGCCAAGGCGCCTACACCGTCCTGAAGACCCTCAACGACTACTTCGGGACGATGATCGAGATCGTCGGCAAGTCGGGCGGCAACCTGCTGGAGTTCACCGGCGACGCCATGCTCATCCAATTCCCCGCCAATCCGCGCCACAACGATAGCGCTCAAGCCGTGCGCGCCGCCCTGCGAATGCAACGCGCCATGCGCCGCTTCGCCGAGATGCCGCTGCCGCAAGGCACCTTCACGTTAGGGATGCGCATCGGCATCCATACAGGGCGCTTTTTCACGGCGGAGATCGGCACGCCCTTCCGCATGGAGCACGTCCTGCTGGGCGGCGCGGTCACCCAGACCAAACAAGCCGAAGGCGCGGGCAAGGTCGGGCGAGTCAACCTGACCTCAGCCGCCTATGAGCGCGTCCGAGGGCAGTTTCGCTTCGAGCCGAACGACCGCGAGGGCTACATGCTGGCAATCGACGATCTGACGCCCCGCGAGCTGGGCGACTTCGACCTCGCGCCGACCGCACGACGGCTGACGCGCGCCCTGCTGATGGATCGCAGCATGAGCGGCTTGGTGCGCCAGATCGATCAGGTGCTGCAAGTCGTCGAGCCGCTGGCGAGCTACTTGCCGCGCCCGATCTTGAATTTGCTGGTCGAAAACGCCGCCCGCCGCCAAATTCCGCCCGATTTCCCCGAACCGACCGTCCTCTTCGTCAACCTCGTGGGCTTGCCGGAGTCGGTTGATCACGTCCGCCCTGAGGAGGAGGATGCGCTGGCGGCGAGTTTCTCGCGCGTCTTCGGTTTGATCAACGCGGCGGTCGAGGCGCGCGGCGGCGTGCTGAAAAAAGTGACCTGCCATCTGAGCGGCTCGGATATCATGATCATCTTCGGCGCGCCCAACGCCCACACCGACGATCCCTTGCGCGCCGCCGATGCCGCGCTCGCCATCCGCCAGATCGTCGCCCAGCTGCAGCCGCCCCTCGTCGGCGGCGAGGCGGTCGCCGTGTACTGCCAGATCGGGATCGCGCGCGGCGCCGCGTTCTCCGCCGAGATCGGCGAGGCGCGCGGACGGCGCGAGTTCAACGTGCTGGGCGATGTCGTCAACACGGCGGCGCGCCTGATGAGCAAAGCAGGGCGCGCTCAAATCCTGCTGACCGAGTCGGTCTACAGCGCAGTGCAGGAGCGCATGGCGTGCGAGCCGCTCGGCGCGATCCCGCTCAAGGGCAAGGCGGCGAGTCTGCCCATCTACGCCCTGCTCGGTCACCTGAGCGAGTAGCTGAGCAAGCCGAGAGCGCCCAACAGACCTGCGAGGGCTGTGCCCGCCCAGATCGCGCGCGTGCGCAGCGCCATCACGCCCAGCGCCAAGCCCAGCGCGCCATGTTGCGCAATGCCGAGCGCTAAAGCCATCGGCAAGTTGCCGTCCAGCTGCGCCGTCAGCCTCGGGACGTGCCACAGCCCGAAGAGCAGCGCTTGCAGCAGCAGCGCCCAGCGCGGCGAGAGCAAGCGCAGCAAGCGACTCTGCAAGGCGCCGCGAAACAAGAACTCCGCGCCGAAGGCGTAGAGCGCGTTGGTGAGCAGGCTGCGCAGCGCCGCCGTCGGCGTGATCGCGCGCGCCCAGAGCATCACCAAGAGGGCGATGAGCGGCAAAGCGCACCACAACAGCGCGATCTGCCCCGTTCGATGGCTGCGCCCGACGCCCAGCTCCTGCCAACGCGCCCGCAACAGCAGCAGCAGGACGGTCGGGATGACGAACAGGGCGCCGAAGCCGCTCAGCGCTGCCTCAGGATCGTCCAGCAGCGCCGCGCTGAAGTACGCCCTGCCGATGCCGCGAAAGATGGCGAGCGCCTCCGACCACAACGGCACGTAGCCGCTGATCGAGAGGCTGGTCAGCGCCATGACGCCCAGCAAGACCGCGATCTGGCTCAGGATGCGGTTGGAGGGCGCGCCCAGCACCACACGCCCGATTTTAGGCGGCTTTTCGGTCAGGATCAGGGTGGCTAGGCTGCCGAGCGTCACGTAAAGCGCCAAGAGCAGCGTGCCGAAGATCGGGTAGCCCAGCAGGGCGAGGCAGATCAGCGCGCTCAGCCATAGCCCAATCAACAAGCGCGCGCTGGGATGCGCGCTCTGCCAGCGCTGCAGCCAGCGTTTATGCCCGACGAACAGTTCACCAACCATCGGATACTCTCCCACGTTCAGCCAGCTCAAAAAGCGTGCGCCGTAAGCGTTTTTAAGTACCGATGAGCAAACTAAAGCTTTTCAGGATTGACGGCTCGCGCCTAGCCTGAGCGCGGCAGCTCGTACAGCTCGACCAGCACGCCGAAGGCGCTCTTGGGATGCACGAAGCAGTAGCGCACGCCCTCCGCGTTGAGGCGCGGCGTCTCGTTGATCAGCTCCACGCCGTGATCGCGCAGGCGCTGCATGGCGGCTTCGAGGTCGGGCACCTCCAAACACAGGTGATGCAAGCCCGCGCCGCGCTTGGCGAGGTACTTCGCCACGCCGCTGGTGGTGTTGGTCGGCGCGATCAGCTCGATCTCGCCCGATGCGAGGGGCAAGAAGGCGATCTCGACCTCCTCCTCGGCAACGCGCTCCGTCTTGCCGAGCGGCAAGCCCAGCGCATCGCGCCAGAAAGCCAGCGCCTGCGGGATATCCTCCACCACGATTGCTAAGTGATTCAAGCGGAAAGTCATTGAGGCGCTCCTTGCGGGTCGGTCTGGGCTGCGGCGAGGCGCCCTTCGGTCAGGGCGATGATCTCAGGCGTGATCAGGGCGCGCTGCAGCAGAGTCGAGAAGAAGGGCAGATGGCGCTCTAGCCAAGCGAAGGCGCGCACGGCGAAGCCGCCGAACCAAATCTCCTGCTCGCCCTTGAGCAGTTCATCGATGGTATGCTCGGCGACGTATTGGGGCGTATCGATTGTGAAGCCCAGATCGCGCACGTAGTCCTGAACGAGCGGCGAGAGCATCTCGGTATCGACGTAAGAGGGCAAGACGGTCACCACGCGCACGCCCGTGCCATCCAACTGGCGGCGCAGCGCGTCGGAGAAAGCGTTCAAGCCGACTTTGGTGGCGGCGTAAGCGGGGGCGGTCGCATTGGGGACTTTGCCGCCGACCGAGCTGACGTTCAAGATGACGCCGCTGCCCTGCCTCAGCATGGCGGGCAAGCACAGACGGGTCAGGTTGATGGCGGCGGCGAGGTTGAGGCTGACCATCTCGCGGACGCGGCTGGGATCGTGGTTTTGTAGCAGCCCTTGCAGGGCGATGCCGGCGTTGTTGATCAGGATATCGATGCGCCCGTAGCGCTCAAGGGTCGTTTGAACGAGGCGCTCAAGTTGGGCGTCGTCGTTGAGGTCGGTCGGGACGCACAGCACGTCGGCGGCGTAAGTGGCGATCTCGGCGCGCACTTCCTCCAACAGGGCGGCTCGGCGCGCCGCCAAGACGACTCGCGCGCCGCGTCGGGCGAAGGCGAGGGCGTAAGCGCGCCCGATGCCGGACGAGGCGCCCGTGACGATCACGACCGCCTGATTCAGCACCAGCGGCGAATGCTCCGGGCGCAGGTAGCGCACCAACCAATAGGCGGCGAGGCTCGCCGCCCCTCCCAGCACAAACCAGCGAAAACGTCTCATCACGGCGCTTGCCTTTCTCGCGCTCAGGCGATTAGCGTTCCTTACGGGCGATGCAGACTTGGTTCACGCCCAGCGATAGCGGGTTGAAAGTGGTGCGCGTCAGGACTTGCACGAGCGCGGGCAGCCCGAAGAGGGCGAATTGCAGCTTGGCGGGCAGGATCGGCAAGTAGGGCACATCCCACAGCCCATCGCCGAAGTGCCGCAAGATGCGAAAGCCCTGCCCCTCCGCCCAAGCGCGCCACTGAGCGGGCGTCTGCACGTTGATGTGGGTTGGGTCTTTGCCGATGGCGTCGCTTTGAGGGTCTTTGAAGCGGCGGAGGCTGTAGATCGGGTTGGGCGTGGCGAAGAGGAACACGCCGCGCGGCTGGAGCAGCCGATGCACCTCGGCGATGGTATGTTGCGGGTCGGGCAGATGCTCCAGCAGGTGCAGCGCCACCACCGCGCTGAAAGCGCCCGTCTCGAAGGTCGAGAGATCGTCGGCGCTTTGAACAAATGCTTGCGCTTTGGGCGCATTGCGCTTGGTCTGCTGGATGCTGTAGTCCGCCAAGTCGATGCCGATGCACTCGAAGTCGTCTTGCAGCAAGCCCAGCAAGTGTCCCAAGCCGCAGCCCAGCTCCAGCAGCTTGCCGCCCTTCGGGGCGTAGCGACGCACCAGCGCGGCGTAGTAGCGCCGTGCGAACCAGTACATGCTGAAGCGCCCCAGCGGACGGTCGGCGTAGTTATAGCGCTGAAAGTACTGCTCGCCGTATTCTTCGAGCGGCACTTGCGGCGGTGAGTCGGTCTGAGTCATGCGATCTCCTGCTCATCGAGCCTTTTGGGATTATACACGCTCAGACGGCGATTTTCTAAAGGCGCACTGGTTGAATGTTGTAAAAACGGAGATTTGCCCTGCAGGGCGTGCTATAATGCGCGTACAGGTGCGCGGGAGGAATGTGCGATGACACGTAAAGTTCTGAAAATAGCGCTGTGCGCGCTCTTGGCGCTGATCGCGCTCGTCTCCATCGAACGACCGACGGCACACGCACAAGCCGATACCGAGTTGATCATCCTGATGCGCGGCGACCTGTGGGCGTACAGCGAGGCGACCAACACCCTGCGCCAACTGACGCGCTGGGGCTACAATCAGCAGCCCGTCATGGCGCCGGATAATCAGCGGGTGGCGTACGCCTCAGCCGCCGAGATCGCCCTGCCCGCTCTGCAGCGCTTCGGCGAGGCGCCCAGCCTGCCGCCGACCAACATCTGGGTCTGGTCGCTGGTGAGCGGGCAAGCCGTGCGCGTGGCGCAGCAGCCCGTCAACGCCAGCTTCGGCACGGGGATGCCCACCGAGACCTACATACGGCGCGGCACGCCGATTTGGTCGCCGGATGGCTTGCGCCTCGCTTGGGTCGAGAGCGTCGTGGTGGGCGATCAGGTCTCGCACAACCTCGCC
Source organism: uncultured Anaerolineae bacterium (assembly GCA_938005675.1). Classification (GTDB taxonomy): domain Bacteria; phylum Chloroflexota; class Anaerolineae; order Aggregatilineales; family UBA2796; genus CP2-2F. Next base: position 17,953 of record CALKXH010000082.1, on the reverse strand, counting down.
ATTTACGACACGCTCAGCAATCGCCTGCGCAGCCTGACTCCGATTGAAGTGGAGGGCTTGACGACGCTGCTCGGCTTCGATGCGCCGCGTTGGGATGCCTCCATCGCCCTGCGCGCCAGCGGCTTGAGCGGTCAGCTTTACAGCGAGGTGCTGCTCTTCTTCCGCGCGGACGGGCAACTGCTCGGTCAGTTCCGCGTGCAGGAGGGCAGCGGCGCGGTCATTCAGCACTATGAGTGGGCGAGCCTGAACGGGCAGCCCTACGTGGCAGCGCTCTTCTCCAATAACGCCTGGCTGCTGATCAATCCGCTGAACGGCTCGCGCCTGAACGCGCCCAGCGTGGTGGAGCGCTTCAGCCCGTACGCGCCGAACGCCGTCTCCGCTTATTTCCTGATCGATCCCGATAACGTCGGCTACCGTTGGCGCGGCGTCGCTGATGGAGTGGAGGTGGCGTTGCCGTTCGGCGGCTTGCCCGACCAGCTCTCCATCGCGCCGTCGGGCAGGGCAATCGCTTGGGCGGCTGAAGACGCCGTCTACATCTTGCGGGGCGGTCAGACGCGCAAAATTTTCGGCACGGAGCGCCAGCCGGGCGATACGCGCCCGATGGCGGTGGCGTGGGGCTACAATGTCTGGCGCGTCCAACCGACGGGTCTTGTGCAGCTGCCCACGCCGCAGCCCGTGCCTGAGTGCAACCTCGCCACGCGCCTGAGCATCGGCTTGCGCGCCCGCGTGACGACTTTCCCGCCGCAGGCGAACGCCCTGAACAGCCAACCCGCGCGCCCCAGCCGCGACTCGCGCAGCCTGCTGCTCGCCACGATCCCGGTCGGCGGCACGATGGTGCTGCTCAACGGACCGATCTGCAACGACGGCGTGCTGTGGTGGCAGGTCAACTACAACGGCATCATCGGCTGGACGGGCGAGGGCGCCGAGGGCGTCTACTGGCTAGAGCCGCTGACCGCCGCGGATGCCTGCCCGCCGCTCTTGCCGCCGCGCCTGCGCATCGGCGGGATAGCCCGCGTGACGCCCGGCGCGCCCAACGCCCTGCGCACGCAGCCGACCGTCAATGCGCAGCTCAGTCGCGTGATCGGCAACATCCCGGGCGGGCAGTCGTTCAGCGTGCTGAACGGACCGATCTGCGCCGATGGCTATACGTGGTGGCAAGTGGCGTATCAGGGCATGGTCGGCTGGACGCCGGAAGGCGAGGGAGCGACCTATTGGCTAGAGCCATTGCCGTAGCGCCGCGCGCCGTGTAGGGCTGAGCGCGCCGCTGCTACGGTTATCATCTCGAAAGTTAGAGCGCCAGAAAGGCGATCATCATGCTCACAACAGACGTTCAAACCAGCCTCATGCAGCGCTACATCCTGCGTGAGGAGCTAGGGCGGGGCGGCATGGGGGTCGTCTTCCGCGCCCATGATCGATTGTCGGGCGAGGAGGTCGCCCTGAAGCGCCTGAGCGCGCCGATAGCGCTCTTAGCTTTCAGCTCGCGCGGGCAGAGCGATCCGTCGCGCGCTTTAGCGAACGAGTTCCGCCTGCTCGCCTCGCTGCGCCATCCCAACATCATTTCAGTGCGCGACTACGGCTTCGATGAGAGCGGGCAGCCTTTCTACACGATGGAGCTGCTGCGCGCGCCGCAGAACATCCTCGCCGTCGCCGCCGCCCTGCCCACCGACGGCAAGATGCGCTTGATCCTGCAAGTTTTGGAGGCGCTCGCCTATCTGCATCGCCGCCACATCCTTCACCGCGACATCGCGCCCAACAATTTGCTCTACGCCGACGGGCGGCTGCGCATGGTCGACTTCGGACTCTCCACCTTGCGCCATCAGCAGGCGAGCATGGCGGGCACCTTGTCTTACCTCGCCCCAGAGCTGCTCGCCAACCGACAGCCCAGCGAGGCGAGCGACCTGTACGCGGTCGGCGTGCTTGCCTACGAGCTGCTGAGCGGCTCGAATCCGTTCAAGGCAGAGACGATCACGCGCCTGGTGGAGAACATCCTGCGCGTGACGCCCGACGTATCTGCCCTCGACGTGGACTCGCTAACTCAGCGCCTGTTGGAGCGCCTCTTGGCGAAAAATCCCGCTGAGCGCGCCCAAGATGCCGCCGCCCTCATCGCCGAGTACTACGAAGGCATTGGCACGCCCGTGCCGCCGCAAACGGTCGAGGTGCGCGAGGGATTTTTGCAGGCGGCGCGCTTCGTCGGACGCGAAGACGAGCTACAAAACCTCACAACGGCGCTGGAGCAAGCCAAAGAAGCTCACGGCGCGCTCTGGCTGATCGGCGGCGAGAGCGGCGTGGGCAAATCGCGCCTCGTTGAGGAGCTGCGCATTGTGGCGCTGGTGCAGGGCATTCTGGTGCTGCGCGGGCAGGCGGTCAGCAGCGGCGGCGGGCTGTATCAAGTCTGGCAAGCCGCCCTGCGCGAGTTGGCGCTCTACACAGCCCCTTCCGCTCTTGAGTCGAGCGTTTTGAAGCCCTTTGTGGCGGGGCTGGAGCGCCTGCTGGCGCGCTCCATCGCCGATCCGCCCGACTTGGGGCCTGAAAACCTGCGCGAGCGCTTCTTCAGCGCGGTGGAGGCGCTCTTGGCGCGCTTGGAACACCCCCTTTTGCTCATCCTTGAGGATATCCACTGGGCGGGGAGCGGCTCGCTGCAATTGCTGAACCGCCTGGGCGCGCTCGCCCAGCGCAAGCCGATCCTGATCGTAGCCACCTACCGCGAGGAAGAGCGCCCTGACCTGCCCGATCAGCTGCCCGACGCGCAGCGCTTGCGCCTCGCCCGCCTGCTGCCTGAGCAAGTGGCTGCCCTGACCGAAGCCATGATCGGCGAGACGGGCATCACGCCCGCCCTGCTGGACTTGCTGCAGAACGAGACGGAGGGCAATGCGCTCTTCATGATCGAGGTGCTGCGCGAGTTGGCGCAGTTAGCGGGTCACGTCGATCAGATCGCCGCCGTCACCTTGCCAGGCCGCCTTTTCAGCGGCGGCATTCAGTCTATCCTACGGCGGCGCTTGGCGCGCTTGCCAGAGTCAGCGCGCCAACTGCTGACTTTAGCCGCTATCGGCGGCAGGCAGCTCGATATAGCGCTGATGGGCGCTTTAAGTCGTCAGGTCGAGCCGAGCTTCGACCTGAACGGCTGGCTGGATGTGTGCGCCAATCAAGCCGTGTTGGAGTTCGCCGACGGGCAATGGCGCTTCACGCATGATAAGCTGCGCGAGACGCTCTTGGCGAGCCTGCCACAAGGCGATTTCATTGCGCGCAGCCGCCAAGTGGCGCAAAGCATCGAGGCGCTCTACCCCGACGACGCCCGCCAACAGGATGCCCTCGCCCACCACTGGGCGAACGCGGGCGATCTGCGCAAAGAGGCGCACTACAAGAGCTTGGCGGGCATTCAAGCCGTTGAGCGCTACGCCTACCCGCGCGCCATCCCGCTGCTAGAGCGCGCCTCAGCGCTGGCGGATGCGGTCGGCTTCAGCGCCCTGCAAAAGGCGCGCCTGGCGCGCAACTTGGGCAAGGCGCAAGAGGACATCGGAAGGCGCGAAGGGCATTATCAGCGCGCCCTCGATTGGCTCGGTCAGCCCGCCCCGCCGCAGCGCGGTTTGACGCGCCCGCTCATCGGCGCCTTCCTGCGCCAATTCGTGATCAATCGCCTGCTGCCACAGCGCTTCTATCGCGCCTCAGCGCGGCGCGCCGACTACATCCACGAGGCAGCCGCCATCTACCAAGACCTGAGCGGCGATTACTGGAACACCCAGCGCCTCACGGCGGGCGCTTACGCCGTCATGCGCGCCCTGAACCTCGCTGAGCGACTCCCCCATCCGACCGAAGTCCTCGCCCGCGCCTACATCGGTGCGACCATCGGCATGGGCAGCGTGCTTGGACTGCACAGCATCGGGCGTTTTTACGGACGCAAGGCGCTAGAATGCGCTGAACGAGTCGCCGATCAGGAGACGCTCGCCTATGTGCTGAACGGCGTCGGGATCGGCGCCTACCACCGCGCCGATCCTGACGCCCAGAGCCTGTTCGCGCGCGCCGCCGAGCTGTACCGCGCCATCGGCGATCAAGAGACGCTCGATATCGCGCTGGTCAACACAGCGGTCACGGCTTTCGTGCGCGGCGACCTGCAGACCTGCCTCGCTTGCTTCGCGCAGGCGCAGCTGCGGACGGCGCGCTCGCGGTTCATGCATTCGCGCGTCTTGCTCTACAAGCTGCAGACGTATCGCATCGTAGAGGATCGCGCCTGCGAGGAGGTGCTCCTGAACGGGGAGTCTTTCCCTGATCGCCTCGATTTGAGCCTCCCAGAGTGGGCAGAGCAGGCGGCTGCGATCGTTTGGCGGCACTTGGCGCGGGGAGAATGGGCGCAAGCGGCGGATGTCCTCAAGCAGAGCCTCGCTCATTTTGAGACGGCGCGCAATGATCGAGAGGTCTTGCCAGATTTGGCGTTCAGCCTCTTGCCGCGCCTCGCCGAGCCTGAGCGCGCCGATTACCTAGCGCGTTTGGTCGCCCCGTTGCGGGCGCTCAAAGGCTTGGCGCGCCCGCAGTGGTTGCTGCGCCCTGAGTATTGGCGTCTGCAGGGCTTGTGGCTGTGGCATAACGGGAAAAAGTCCGCTGCGCAAGCTGCGTGGCGGCGAGGCATCGCGTATGCCCAGCGCTACGGCTTGCGCACCTACTTGTTCAAGCTCTACGAGACTTGCGGCGCGCATGGCGATGAGCGCCTCCGCGCTGAGGCAGAGGCGCTCCGCGCGCAGCTGGGCGCAGGCGTCGCCTAGAGGCTCAAAATGTGGACGACCGCCGTGCCGCCCACGCCGCCGAGCGTCTGGGTCATGCCGATGCGCGCCTCTGGCACTTGGTTGGCGCCCGCCTTGCCGCGCAGCTGCAGCGCCACCTCAACCGCCTGATAGACGCCCGTCGCGCCGAGTGGATTGCCGCGCGCCTTCAAGCCGCCGAAGGTGCTGATGGGCAGATCGCCCGTCAAGCCGATCTTGTTCTCAGCCGCGAAGCGCCAGCCCTCGCCCACGGCGGCGAAGCCGCTCGCCTCCAGCGACAAAGCCGCCATGATGGTGGCTGAGTCGTGCAGCTCCAGCACGTCGATGTCGCTTTGCGATAGCTCGGCGAGGTTGAGCGCCTTGCTGACCGCTCGCTGCAGGGCGCTCAGGAAGAGCGGGTTGGGGCGGTCGTGGACGGCGAGGGCGTCAGTGGCGACGGCGCTCGCCAGCAGGCGAATCGGCTGCGGCACGAGGTCGGTGGCGCGCTCGGAGCTGGTCAGGATCACGGCGGCGGCGCCGTCGCCCTCCGGCGCGACGTCGAAGAGGTTGATCGGCTCTGCCACCAGCGGCGCGCTGGCGAAGCGCTCCGCCTTGATCAGGTTGCGGTACATGGCGTTGGGATTCTTGCTGCCGTTGGCGTGCGCGTTGACGCTGAAATTGGCGAAATCCGCCACGCCGACGTTGTATTGGCTCATGTAGCGGCGCATCAGCAGCGCCATGAGCGCCACGGGCGTGGCGCCGTGCGCCGCCTCGTACTCGCTATCGAGCAGAGTGGCGAGCGCCGCCGTGCGCTGTGCCCCGATCACGTCGGTGACTTTCTCCACGCCCAGCACTAGGACGGTCTGGGCGGCGCCGCTGGCGACCATCAAGGCGCCTTGGCGCAGGGCGAGCGCGCCGCTGGCATCGGCGGCTTCCACGCGGAACGCCTCGATGCCGCGCAGGGCGGCAAAATCGGCGATCAGGGCGCCCAGATGGTGCTGATCGCTGATCGTATCGCCCAGCGCGTTGCCGATCACCAGTGCATCGAGCTGCTCAGGAGCCATCGAGGCATCCTGCAGCGCCGCCTCGATGGCTTGCAGGCTCAAATGGCGCAGCGAGGTCTCCCAATGCTCGCCGACGGGCGTCTGAGCGACGCCGATGATGGATACGTTCTGCATGATGCGCTCCTCTCAGTCGATGTACAGCTTGTTGCGATAGCGCGTGTAGATGGCGTAGTCGATGACGGTGCGCCGCGCGATGTAGGTGCGCGTGAGCGGCGCGAGGCGCTGGCGCTCGGCGATTTTATCGGTCACGGTCAGGTCGAAGGCGTCGGAGCCGGCGCCGCTGCCGTAGCTGACGCACAAGATGCGGTCGCCGGGCTTCGCCTCGTCCAGGATGGCGCTCAGCCCGAGCAGGCAGGAGCCAGCGTAGACGTTGCCGACCTCGTTTGCCAGCAGCCCGGTCTTAATTTGGGCGTCTGTGAAGCCGAGCGTCTTGGCGGCGCGCTCCGGGAACTTGACGTTGGGCTGATGGAAGACGGCGTAGGTGTAATCGCTCGGTTGCGTCCCCATCAGGCGCATGAGCGCCTCGGCGGCGCCTTGGGTGTGGGCGAAATAGGCGGGCTCGCCGGTGAAGCGGTCGCCGTGCGAGGGATATTTCACCTCGGCGCGCCGCCAGAAGTCGGGCGTATCGGTCACGTAGCTGTAGGAGCCGTTGAAGATGGCGAGGGCGTTCGCCGCCGCCCCGACGATGTACGCCGCGCCGCCGCTGGCAGCGGTGTACTCCAGCGCATCGCCCGGACGCCCTTGCGCCGTATCCATGCCGATGCTCATGGCATAGGCAGCCATGCCGCTGCCGACGAAGCCGATGGCGGCTTGGAGCGCCTCCGAGCCGGCTTTGCAGGCGAATTCCCAGTCGGCGGCTTGCACGCTCGGCACGGCGCCAATCGCCTCAGCGACGACGGTGCTGGTCGGCTTGACGGCGTAGGGATGGCTCTCCGAGCCGACCCAGACGGCGCGCAGCTCGGTTGGGGCGATTTGGGCGCGGGCGAGGGCGTTGCGAGCCGCCTCGATGGACATCGTGATCACGTCTTCATCCAGCCCGGCGACGGCTTTCTCCTTGACGGGCGAGCCGCCCATGCCGTCCGTCCAGACGCGAGCGACCTCGCTGCCGGGCAGGCGGTAGCGCGGCACGTAGGCGCCATAGCCGACGATGCCGACGGGCTGCGAGGGCTTCAAAACGCCTCGCGGATCGAAAGATTGGGGAAGTCCGTTTGTCATGTTCAGCACTCCGTTGCTGTGTATAGCTCACCGTTGTGGGCGAGGGAAATTGGCTGTGAAAAAGCTCAGCCGCCCTGCGCGCTCAGCGCCGCGACGATCTGTTTGGCGCGCTCCAAGCGGATGTTGCCCTCCGCCAAGAGTTGCGCCACCACTTGCGCCACCTGATCCGCGCGGGCGCCGGCGGCGACCGCCATTTGGCGGGCGTGCAGGCTCATGTGACCGCGCTGGATGCCTTCGGTTGCCAGCGCGCGGATCGCCGCCAAGTTCTGAGCCAAGCCGACGCAGACCATCACCTCTGCCAGTTGGCGGGCGCTCTGGACGCCCAGCAGCTTGAGTGCGGCTTTGGCGGCGGGATGTACGCGCGTGGCGCCGCCAACCGTGCCAACTGCCAGCGGCAAGCGCAGCTCGCCGCACAGAGCGCCATCTTCAGCTTGCCACCAGCGCGTCAGGCTGGTGTAGCGCCCCTCGCGGGCGGCGTAGGCGTGCGCGCCCGCCTCCAACGCGCGCCAATCGTTGCCCGTGGCGATGCAGACCGCGTCGATGCCGTTCATGATGCCCTTGTTGTGCGTGGCGGCGCGGTACGGGTCGACTTGGGCGAAGACCGCCGCCTCCACGATGGCGCGCGCCACTTGCTCGCCCGTGAGGGTCGGCGTGGCGAGCTCGGCGGCGGGGATGCGGCAAGTTGCCCAGGCTGTGCGCTGATCGCTCAGGTTGCTGAGGATGCGCAGATGCACGCGCCCGCCGCTGAGTTCCGCCAAGAGCGGCGCGATCTGCTCGCAGGCGGTGTTGATGGCGTTGGCGCCCATCGCGTCGCGCACGTCGTAGTGCAGATGCACGACCAGCATCGCGCCGAGCGGCGTCTGAGGGAAGGGGCGCACGACGAGGTCGCGGGCGCCGCCGCCGCGCCGCACAATCGAGGAGGTCGGGTCGTTGGCGGCAGCCAGCAGGCGCTCGCGCGCGGCGAGGACGCGCTCAGCTGCCTCGTGCGCGTCGGGGATGTCCAGCACTTGCAGCTGACCGATCATGATCGGCTCATCGCTGCCCGCCGCGAAGCCGCCGCCCGCCCGAATCAGCTTGGCGGCGTAGCTGCAGGCGGCTACCACGCTCGGCTCTTCTATCGCCATCGGCACGAGGTGATCGCGCCCGTTGATCAGGAAGTTAGTGGCGATGCCCAGCGGCAAGGCGTAGACTCCCACCGCGTTCTCGATCATGTGATCGGCTTGGTCGGCGCTCAGACCTGCGCTGCCAGCGAGGGCGGCGCGCTCTTCGGCGCTCAAGTCCGCCCATTCGGCGAGGATCGCCATGCGCTCGGCGAGGCTGCGCTGATAGAAGGCGGGCAGGCGGCTGGATTTCGGTTGTTTTTCGCTCATGACTCTAATTCTGAACGCATCGGGGCGAAGCGCCTAGCGCTCGGCGAGGCATGATAGGGCTAAAAAGCTCTCAAAACCTCTCAGACTTGTGAAAAGTATCGCAAGGCGCAAAAACACAGAGCGGCATATGCCGCTCTGTGTGCCTCAGAGGTGCGAAGGGCTAGTTCGATTCAGGCGAGATGGCGTCGACCGTGCCTTCGATCAGCGCGCTGGGCGGATACTCAGTGATGGGCGTGTGATCGACCCCGTTGGGGCTCTCGATAGTCTTCATGACCAGCTCGCCATCGGCGACGTCGATCAGCACGGTGCTGCCGATCTTGAAAGTGCCGGCGAGGATGCCGTCGGAGAGGCGATCTTCGACCATGTTGGTGATGACGCGGCGCAAGGGGCGCGCGCCGTACTCTGGATCGTAGCCTTTCTCGCCCAGCAGCGCCTTAGCCGCCTCAGTCACTTCGAGGGTCAGCGCGTGTTCAGAGAGGCGCTCGCGGACTTTGTTGATCTCCAAGTCGACGATCTGGGCGAGTTCCTCGCGGGTGAGCGAACGGAAGACGATGGTGGCGCTGACGCGGTTGAGGAACTCCGGGCGGAAGGCGCGGCGCAGCTGCTCCATGACCTTCTTGCGCATCTCTTCGTAGTCGCGGGCTTGCTCCGCCGATTCGTCGCGCGGCATATCGAAGCCGAGCGCGTTGCCGCGCTTGATGACCTCCGCGCCGATGTTGCTGGTCATCACGATGATGGCGTTGCGGAAGTCGACCTTGCGCCCGCGCGCATCCGAGAGCCGTCCTTCCTCCATGATCTGCAGCAGCATGTTGAAGGCTTCGGGGTGGGCTTTCTCGATCTCATCGAAGACCACAATCGAGTACGGACGGCGGCGCAGCGCCTCAGTCAGCTGGCCGGCGTCCTCATAGCCGACGTAGCCGGGCGGCGCGCCGACCAGACGGGCGACGGTATGCCGCTCCATGAACTCGCTCATATCCAGCTGGATGAGGGCATCTTCGCTGCCGAACATGAATTCAGCCAGCGCTTTGGTCAGCTCGGTCTTGCCGACGCCGGTGGGTCCGAGGAAGATGAACGAGCCGATGGGACGGCGCGGGTCTTTCAAGCCGGCGCGAGCGCGCCGCACGGCTTTGGCGATTGCCTCAATCGCCTCGTGCTGCCCGACGATGCGCTTGTGCAGGAAGTCTTCCATGTGCAGCAGGCGCTCGGACTCATCGCCGCTGATGCTGGTGACCGGGATGCCCGTCCACATCGAGACGACCTCCGCCACGTCTTCGGCGGTCAGGCGCGGCTTGTTGGTCTCGGGGTTCCAAGTGGCTTTCAGTGCTGCCAGCTGGCTGGAGAGTTCAGCGGCGCGGGCGCGCAGCTCGTTGCGCTGCTCTTCATCCAGCATGGTGTTATCTTCGAGCTCTTCGTTGATTTGAGCGAGTTCTTGCTCGGCGCGGCGCACCCGAATCGCCTCCGGCGACTTGTACATGCGCACGCGGCTGGCGCCTTCGTCGATCAGATCGATGGCTTTATCGGGCAGGAAGCGGTCGGGGACGTAGCGCGCCGAGAGGTGCGCCGCCGCTTCGATTGCCTCTTGCATGATCTCGATATTGTGGTGCGCCTCGTAAGGCTCTTTGATGCCCTGCAGAATCTCGATGGTCTCTTCGATGGTCGGCTCGTCCACGAAGATGGGCTGGAAGCGGCGGGCGAGGGCGGCGTCGCTCTCGATGTGCTTGCGGTATTCATCGAAGGTGGTGGCGCCGATGCATTGCAGCTCGCCGCGCGCGAGGGCGGGCTTGAGGATGTTGGCGGCATCCACGCTGCTGCCGGCTGAGCCCGCGCCGACCAGCATATGCACTTCATCGATGAACAAGATGCTATCTGAGGATTTGAGCTCCTCGATCACGCGCTTGAGGCGCTCCTCGAACTGACCGCGATACATCGTGCCAGCCACCAAGCTGCCCACATCCAGCTGCAAGACGCGCTTATCCAGCAGGGTGGCGGGCGTCTCGCGGTTGACGATGCGTTGCGCCAAGCCCTCGACGATAGCCGTCTTGCCGACGCCCGGCTCGCCGATCAGCGCAGGATTGTTCTTGGTGCGACGGCTGAGAATCTGAATGACGCGTTCGATCTCGACCTCGCGCCCGATGACCGGGTCGAGCTTGCCCTCCTCGGCGAGGGCGGTCAGGTCGGTCGCCAATTGATCGACGAGCGGCGTCTTGACGTTTTGGCGGCGCGGCGAGGGCGGGGGCGCTGTGCTGCTCTGAGGTTGAGGCGGGGTGGGTTTGCTGGGTTGGGCGGGGCTTTCTTGCATCACGCGGCGCGTCTGCTTGCGGATATCGTCCGGCTTGATGCCGAGTTTCTTCAGCACCTCGATAGCGATGCCCTCTTCTTGGCGCACTAAGCCCAAGAGCAAATGCTCCGTGCCGATGTAGTGATTCCCCATGCGGCGCGCCTCTTCCACCGCCAACGCCAAGACCTTGCGCGTGCCGGGCGAGAGATCGAGCCGCGCATTGGGCGGGCGCTGCCCGGGATGGGTCATCTGCTCCACCAGCTGCTCCACTTTGCGAGGCTCGACGCCCAGATCGCGCAGGACGCGCCCCGCCACGCCGCCATCTTCGCGGATCAAGCCCAGCAGAAGATGCTCTGTGCCTACATAGCTGTGTTGCAGCCGCTCAGCTTCCTCGTGCGCCAGACTGAAAACTCGTCGCGCGCGTTGAGTGAAGCGTTCCATATTATCTGCCACGTCGAACTACCTCCATCGCCCTGCTTTTTTCCACGACATTGTCAATCACGAAAGGCTCGTCTTTCCACACTTTGGGCGATTGCGCCAAACTGAATTTGGGACGCGGCGCAAGTCGGGAAATCAGCCATTTCGAGCGCTATGCGTTGAGTCTAGCGCCAGATTGCGCGCTAGATTGTACGTATATTATACGCACAACAAGGCGCTCTGACGAGTCCCGCCTGCCTATTTTTTTGTAAGAGAATGTCAAGGCAGCTGGAGGGGCGAATCGGTGGGGCGTCGGCTTGCGGCGCGCCAACGCCCCGCGCGCGGAGGGCGCTCACTGCCCGTAGAGGCGCGTCTGCGGCTGGAAAGCCGCCCAAGCGAACCAAAAATGCGGATTGGCGAAGGCGCGCAGCAGTTGCTTGCCCGCCAACGCGCCTTCGGTTGCCCGTCCGAAGACGTCCCACGTGCTGCCCGTCTCCACGTCGCGCAGACCGCCATCCTTGCTCAGCTCGAAGGTCAGCACGCGCCCCTCGACCGTCCGCTCGTAGAGCGCCGCCATGCCCACCCGCCGCGAGCTATCGATCTCGCTGCGATCGAGGGCGCTCACGGCGCCATCCTGCCAGAATGCCACCACTGGCACGCTCCCGATCGCGTCGTTGATCACCCCCTCCTGCGCCAGCAGGCTGAACGGATAGGCGATGGCGATGCCATCGATGATGCCGGCCAGGACGTGCTCCGTGGCGGGCAGGCGCGGGTCGATCTCGCCCTCGAACAAAAACGGGCGCGGATTCGAGTCGTAGCTGGTGTAGGGATTGCGCCCGTAGCTGCGATCGTGACCGGTTTGGCGGCTCAGCACCTTGCCGTTGGGGAAAGTCCGACGAAAAACCTCGAAGCTGACCACCTGCGAGCTGATCAGTTGTAGGCGCGTGCCGGTCAGCTCGCCCACGATTGCCTCGCCGGTGATCTGTTGCCACCAGCTCTGCGTCTGTTCATCCCACATGATCAGATCGCTCTTGCGCAGGTTGCCGGAGACGCCGAAACGCAGCGCCTGCCCGTTGACTTGCCGATCAAAGACCAGCGAGCTATTGCACAGCGGGCAAAAAGTGACCGCCACAGGCACGCCGCCGACTGTATCGTTGACGATCTCGTGCCAGATCAGGATCGCCAAGGGGTAGGCGCGCACGTCGCCATCGATCTGCAGGGCGATGACGGGCGATTGCGCGCTCAGCCAGTCGGCTGCCGCCTCCACTGACTCGAATTGGGGGCGGTCGATGGGCGGGATGCCGTCGGGCGGCGGACCGCCGCTGAAAATTTCGCTGTAAGGGACGCTATGCTTGCAAAAATCGGTCTTCTGCCAGAAGGCTGTTGAAAAACGCAGCCGACCCGCATCCTTGAACGGGTCGCCGCAGTTGCCTTGTTGCGCGTGCATGACCGTACTCATGCTCACCACCCATAAACCCAACGCGCTGATCAGCAGCGCTAACCCTTTGTGTTTCCCCATGCCGTACCTCTCAGTCTAGCGAATTAAATAGACGTTTGTCAATCAAACTAGCGAACGTAAAGCTGGAGGGCGCGAAGCGCTGCATTCTTACGCCTTGCGCAGGTGTGCCAGCAAGTAGAGCTTGAAGCGGCGCAGGCGCGGCGAGTCGGTCAGGCGCTCGTAGAGCAGGGCGAGTCTGAAGAGCGGCACGGAGAACGCCATGTAGAACGGGTTGCCGATGTACTCAATCTGAGCGATGCGCAGCCCGCAGCGCTCGGCGAGCGCGTTGAGCGCCTTGGCGGTGTTGGCGCGGTAGAAGGTCGGGTGCGACTCGTGGGCGGGGCGGCGCAGCAGCCGTCTGAGGGCGAAGTGACGCGCCGCGCTCGGCACAAGGCGGCTGAGCAGCGGCACGTAGTTGTGCGCGTTGGTGGTCAGCAGGATGAGCGAGCCGTTCGGGCGCAGCACGCGCGCCATCTCGCCGAAGGCGCGCGCTGGATCGGGGAAATGCTCCACCACCCATTGCGAGGCGATCACATCGAAGCTCTGGGCGCGGAAGGGCAGCTGGTAGGCGGTGGCGAGGACGGGCAGCTGCACTGCGCGATTGTGGCGCAGATCGTCCGCCACGAGGTCGACGCCCGCGCTGCGTCGCGCGCGGCGGAGGGCGTGCCCCGCTAGGGAGTCGCGCCCGCAGCCGACGTCCAGGACGGTCGAGTCGGGCGTGAGCGCCGCGGATAACCATTCGGCGTAGCGCTGGCCGGCGTTGACGAAGTTCGGATAGCGCTGATCGAAGAGCGCCTGACAGCGCCGATAGCGCGGAGTCTGGGTGTAGGCGCTCATGGGCGCTAACGCTTGACGATCAGGCTGGTATCGCCGCCCTGCGCGCGCAACTCAGCCCGTTGGGCGTCGGTCGGGATGTTCATCAGCACCACCAGACGGCGCACCAGCTGCGCAAAAGCGGGCGCAGCCGTCTCGCTGGCGTAGCGCCCGACCTTATCGAGCTTGATCAGGATGCTCACGCGCGGCTCGTCGGCGGGCAAAAAGCCGACGAAGGTCGCCATGCTCAGTTCGGGATCGTACAGACCGGGACAAGTGGCGCAGTAGATTTGGGCGGTGCCGGTCTTGCCGGCGATGGTGTAACCGGGCACGCGCGCCTCCTTGCCCTCGCCGACGTTGACGACTTGCACCATGATATCGGTGATGCGGCGGGCGACGTCGGCTGAGACGGGCGTGCGCACGGCGGCGGGCACGGCGTAGTACTCGCGCTCGCCATCGACGGTCTTCAGGCGCACGTGCGGCTGCATCATCTGCCCGCCGTTGGCGATCACGTTCACAAAGGAGAGCATCTGCAGCGGCGTGACCGTCAAGCCTTGCCCGAAGCTGTTGGTGGCGAGGTCGGAGTCGCTCCAGTACAGGTCGTTGGGCAGGCGCAGGATGCCCGCCGCCTCGCCTTCGAGGTCGATGCCGGTCGGCTGCCCGACTCCGAAGCGGCGCAAGCCCTCGTAGAACTCAGTCGGACCGAGCACATCGACCGCCAGCCAAGTCGTGCCCAGATTCCACGAGCGCACGAGGATATCCACAAAGCTCTGGGAGCCGTGCGCCGCCCGATCCCAGTTGTAGACGCGCCTGCCGCCGACCACGCGGAAGGGGCTACCCTCGTAGTAGGTCGAATCCTCCGAGACCTTGCCCGACTCCAGCGCTAAGGCAGCCGTGACGATCTTGAAGACCGAGCCGGGCTCGTAGGTATCGCTGATGGCGGGGTTGCGGATGGTCTCTTTGCTGGCGCGGAAGTAGACGTTCGGATCGAAGGTGGGGTAGGAAGCCATCGCCAGCACCTCGCCCGTGCGCGGATTCATGATCAGGATCGTGCCGCCGACCGCGCCATAGCGATTGATGGCATCGTACAGCTCGCTCTCGGCAAGGTGCTGGATGCTACGGTCGATGGTCAGGTAGATATCGCGTCCGGGCGGGGGCGATTCGCCCAAGATCGGATCGAAGGGGATGCGGCTGCGCTCGGTGATGCGGCTCTGCCCGGCTAGATCGTCGTTGTAGCCGCCCTCCACGCCGACGTAGCCGCGCCGCAGGTTGCCCTCCCAGCCCACGAAGCCGATCACGTGGGCGGCGAGGCTGTTGTGCGGATAGATGCGCTTCGGCTCCGGATCGATGGTGACGGCTAGGAGGTTCAGACGCGCCACTTTTTGCGCCACCTCCGCGCTGACGGGCTGGCGAGTGACCAACTCATAAGGGGCGCGGCTGTTGGCGAGGCGCAGGATGTACGCCTCATCCTCGCCGAGCGCCTCAGCCAGCTCGCGGGCGAGGCGCGCCTTATCCGAGATGTAGACCGGGCTGATGCCGATGCGGTACTCGGTCGTGTTGGCAGCCAGCAGCTCGCCGTTGCGGTCGTAGATGCGCCCGCGCTCGGGGAAACGGTCGTTGATGGTGCGATAGTTGCTGCTGGCGATGCGCTGCAGATAGGCGGCGACATCCAGCTGGAACTGGAAAGAGGCGAGGCGCGCAAAGAGCAGCACGCCCGTCACAATGATCACAAAAGTGAGGAGAGAGAGTCTGCGGCTGAAGCTGGTTCGCATGATCAGCGCTCCTGCGGCGGGTTGCCGCCGTTCATCCATTGCTCGAATTGGCGCAGCAGGGCGTCCCACTGTTGGCGCACCCAGCCTTCAAAGGTCTCGTCATAGATCAAAGTCGGCGTGGGCACGAGGGCGGGCGTCGGCGTGGCGCGCAGAGGCGAGTAGCCCTCCACCACGATGTATTCGAGGTCTTGGGCGCCCGCCGCGCTGAAGCCCAGCTGCTGCGCCCGTCCGCGCAAGGTGTTGATGTTGCGCTGCTGGGCGATCTGCGCTTGCATATCGCTGATGGCGCGCTGCAAGAACTCGCGCGTGCGCTGCAGCTCCAACAAACTGCTGCCCGTCGTGGCGGTGACGGTTGCCTGGGCAAGGTAGAGCGCGCCGATGAAGATCGCCACGATCATGATCAGCACGATGATCGCCACCGCCTGCGTGGGCGAGCGCCACGGCAATTGCGGCACGGCTTGCCGAATGGGTGTGGAAGGCTCGCGTCGGTCCGTCATGAGCAACCAGTATATCCGATCAGGCTGGAGTTTGCTGCGCCGTGGGCGTATCCGTTCGATCGCCCTCTTCGGCGCGCGACCTCAGATAATGCGACTGGGCTTCGCGGCTGCTGTGGATGGCGAGCGCAGCCAGCAAGTAGGCAAAGCGGCGCGCCGCCAACGGACGTTCCTGCCAGCCGAGCGCGCGCAGCGCCATCAAGCCCAGCGGGATCAGGTATTCCGCCCAGTTGCCGCGCTGCAATAAGCCCGCAGCAACGCGGCGCACCTCGACGACGGGGATGAGGGCTTGGGCGTAGGGCTGATCGGCGCTGAACGGCTCGCCCTGCAGCGCGTGCGGCTCGGCGTAGCACAGCCGATTGAGCCGTTCAAGCGGGGCGAGGGCTGCCCACGCCGCCGCCCACGAGTCGGGCAGTTGCGGCGCGAGCAGCTCCAAGAGCAGGCTCATTTCGAGGGTCGCCCAATCGAAGAGGGTATGTCCGTCGCGCGTCCATTCGAAATCGATCAGCCACGCCTCGTTGTTGCGCCCGATCAGGATGTTGCCGACGTGCAAATCGCCGTGCATACAGCAAAATGAGCCGTTGAGCTGCTCATCCAGCAGCGCGCGGTAGTTGCGCAGCGGATTGGGTAGGCACACGGGCAAAGCGGGCTGCGGCGGCAGCCGATCGCTGATGAAGTCGAAGTCGGGGGCAAGCGCGAGGACTCGCTCTTGCAGGATGTCGTCGCGCGTGCGGATGACTCTGCCGTCTATTCGCTGCAAGACCACGCCGCGTTGCAAGTTCGGGTAGGCGGCGAGATCGACGTTGCGCACATCCACGCGCAGGGCGAGGTTCATCGCCTCGGCGTTGCCGCCCGCCACCAGCTGGACGGTGTTGTTCTGAGCGGGCTTGCTCTTCAGGACGGTGAAGTTGATCAGGCTGATCGGCTCATCAGCGCGGAAAGCGCCCTCAGCGCGCAGCACATCGTGCAGCGGTTGGATTTTGCGCGCGCCGAGCGGCGCTTTGGGCAGCGCCTCCAGCTCCAGAACGGGCGGCAGCAGCAGATCGTATTCCTGCCAGATGGTGAAGTTGTAGCTGGTGCGTTGATTCCACCACGTGCTGCCGAAAGCGCCGTAGAGCTTCTCGCGCAGCAGCTGCGCCACGGCTTGAGGCGGCTGGCTGAGCGCGAAATCGCGCAGGGTGATGGAGCGGGCATCGAGATGACCCTGCACGAAGGAGTACTTCAAGCCGCCAATCGGATTTTTCTCTGGCAACGCCTCCCTGACGATGCGCGAGGTGTTGGCGGGCAGTTTATCGCGCACGTACTCGTCGTAGCGCAGCTTCTCCCACAGCACGTGGCGGCGCTCGTGCAGCTTGACGACCGAGGGCGATTGCTCGCGCCTGTGCGCATCGAAGGCGCGCACCAACAGCACGCGTGCGCCGCTGTAGGAGTTGCCCTCTGAAGAGAGCAAACGTTCGATGATCACACGCCTGCTGGTGCGAAAGATTTGCTGAATGATGGCGAGTTCGTCGGGCGATGGGCTGTAGCGCGGGTCGTTGTTGGCGATTTCGAGCGGCGGTAGGCTGAAGTCGGTGGCGGCGTGAGGCTGCCATTCGCGCGCGGCTTTGAGCAAGCGTCCGCGCTTGACGTTGAGATTGTGCAGGATGCGCTGGATGACCAAGCTATCGCGCTCCTCCAGCAGGGCGATCAGCAAGGCGCGCTCATCGGGCTGCATACCGCGCTCGATGTAGCTCTGCGCTTTGGCGATCACGCGGCTGGCGCGCGGGGTGGGAATGCCCAAAAAGTTCTTTTCGGCAAAGTTGCTGCCGCTCTGCGTGATGAAACGCACATAGCTGCTGGAGGAATCCTGCTGGGCGAAGACGTGCGCGGCGACGCCGCCCTCAATGCGCAGCAGCGCCAAGAGCAGATGTTCCACGCCGATGTAGTAATCCATCTGAGTCGTCGACTCATGCCGCGCCAGCGTGAGCAGCTCTTCTAAGCTCGGAAACGGTTGGGCAGGCACAGGCATCCTCTCTCAATATGATCTCAATATGATGCGGATCACTCAGTCTCATCAGGTGGGTCAGCCGAGAGTTCCTCAAAAAGCTTGCCGACGACTTTCGGACGCTTGGGCGGCGGCGAGGCGGGCGGCTCGTCCTCAGCTTTGATCGCGCAGCGCCTCGACAGATAGTCGTTCAGGGTCAGGTTCATCTGCTCTTCTTCCAACCCCAGCAGCACATGAATGCTCGGCGATTGAATGTCGGTATCGACGACGCCCACGCGCTTGCCCTCGGCGGCGATCAGGGCGGCGAGGTTGGCGGTG